>JAGXAF010000295.1 GCA_018971675.1 Bradyrhizobium sp. | reverse complement strand
CGCTGCACCAGATCCGACTGCCGCTTGTAATCGGCCTGGGCCTGCTTGAGCGAAGCCTGGGCGCCGAGTTCGGCCGCCTGCGCCTGGTCGAGTTTCAGCTTGTAGGTCTCGGGCTCGATCGTGAACAGCGTTGTGCCCTCTTTCACAAAGGCGCCGTCCTGATAGTTGATCGCCTGCAGAACGCCCTGCACCCGAGCCACCAGATCGACCGATTTGACCGGCGCGGTATTACCCGTGGCTTCGAGGTACCGCGTAATGGCGCGCTGAACCGGCACGGCCACGTCGACCGAAGGCGGAGGCGGCGGCACAAAGGCGTTTTGCTCGCAGCCACCCAGCAGAACGACCGACAACGTCATTGCGGCGGTGCTGGCGATACGTGCCGCACGGAGCTTGCGACCGTCAAACCGCGCGGCGACCGGTTGATGCCCAGGCTTCATCCCCTGCCCCCATTGGTTGACCATACAGGCACGCCCGCGGTGCAAACTCATAACACAATCCGACCGTGGTGGAACCTGAAAGCGGGTCCGGCGAAGTGACCGGCAGAGCTGGCAGGCAATTTGCAACTAGTACAGGAAATCTATTTCAATCTCTGGCCTCAGCGAGCTCTGGGCAACCCCTCCACCAACACGCGCATGTTCTCGCTGTAGTCGATGGGAACGACCACGAGGTGCACGCCTTTGCCGTCGAGTGCGGCCTTCAGCGTCGGCAGCAAATCCGTAACTGAGGCAACCCGCACACCTATCGCGCCATAGGCCTCGGCATAGCTGACGAAATCGGGATTGCCGAATTGCAGGCCGAAATCGGCAAAATGATCGGCCGCCTGCTTCCAGCGGATCATGCCATAGGCATGGTCCTCGAGAATCAGCACGACGATGTGGACGCCGAGCCGGACTGCCGTCTCCAGCTCCTGCGAATTCATCATGAAGCCGCCGTCGCCGCACACCGCCAGCACTTTCCGTGAAGGGTAAATCAGCGCCGCCGTGATCGCTGCGGGAAGTCCCGCGCCCATGGTCGCGAGCGCATTGTCAAGCAGGAGCGTATTGGCGACGCTGGTGCGGTAATTGCGCGCGAACCAGATCTTGTACATGCCGTTATCGAGCGCCACGATGCCGTCCGAAGGCACGGCTTTGCGGACATCGTGGACGATACGCTGCGGCGTCAGCGGAAAGCGGTCCTCGGTCGACCGCTCTGCAAGCTTCGCCAGAATTTTTTCACGCAGGCCCAATAACGCGCCGTCGTTGGACAGCTTCCCTTCGAGCCGGCCTGCGAGCGCCGCGAGGCTGGCGCCGACGTCGCCGACGATCTCGGCCTCGGGAAAATACACCTGTTCCACCGTCGCGGGCGTGGCGCCAATGTGGACTACACGTGGTCCCTTTTCATTCATGATGAAGGGCGGCTTTTCCACGGTATCGTGCCCGATGGAAATGATGAGGTCGGCCAGGTCGACCGCCTCGTGAATCCAATCGCGCTCGGATAGAGCGGCGGTGCCCATATACAAATTGGAGCCGGCGTTGACGGCGCCTTTCCCCATCTGGGTATTGAAGAAGGGAATACCGAGCCGCCGAACGAATTGCGACAAGGGTTCGGCGAGCTGCGGACGGCTCGCTGCAGCCCCGAGCATCACCAATGGCCGCTTTGCCGCTGCGATCATTCCGGCGGCGCGGTTGATCGCAGCCGCTGGAGCCACCGCAAGCTCGACCGGATGCGCGGGGACGATTCCGGCTTCCGCGTTGTCGGAAGCCACGTCCTCCGGCAGTTCGAGATGGACCGGACCGGGGCGCTCTTGTTGCGCCACGCGAAAGGCATCGCGCACCAGCGTCGGAATGCTCTGCGCCGAGACGATTTGAGTCGCCATCTTGGTCAGCGGCCGCATGGTGGCGACGATGTCGACGATCTGGAATCTGGCCTGCCGGCTGGTGCGGATCGCCTTTTGCCCGGTGATCATCACCACCGGCATTGCGCCGAGATCGGCGTAGGCCGCGCTGGTAGTGAGATTGAGCGCACCGGGACCGAGCGTGGTCAGGCAAACGCCGGCGCGCCCGGTCAGCCGGCCGTAGGTCGCCGCCATGAATCCTGCAGCCTGCTCATGTCGGGTAATGACGAGCTTGATCTTCGAGCCGCGCAGCGAATCCAGCACATCGAGATTTTCTTCGCCGGGAATGCCGAAGATATATTCGACGCCCTCGCTTTCGAGCGCGCGGACCAGCAGATCTGAACCCTTCGTCATCTGCGCACTCTCCGAAACGTCTTCGTAGGTCGTGGCGAAATGATCGAGATCGCGTAGCGCCGACGAAACCTATCCGGCCTTGCGCTGCGGCAGCTTCCAGCCGGGACGGGCGAAGTGACAGGTGTATCCGTTCGGATAGCGCTCGAGATAATCCTGATGCTCCGGCTCGGCCTGCCAGAAGTCACCGACCGGCGAAACTTCGGTTACCACCTTGCCCGGCCATAGGCCGGACGCCTCGACATCGGCGATCGTGTCGCGCGCGATCTGCAGCTGTTCGGGACTGGTATAAAAAATCGCCGAGCGGTAGCTGGAACCGATGTCGTTGCCCTGGCGATTACGGGTGGTCGGGTCGTGAATCTGAAAGAAAAACTCCAAAAGGTCGCGAAAGCCGATCACGCGTGGATCGAATATGATCTCGATTGCCTCGGCATGGTTGCCGTGGTTGCGATAGGTCGCGTTCTTGACCTCGCCGCCCGAATAACCGACCCGGGTCGAGATCACGCCCGGCCGTTTGCGGATTAGATCCTGCATTCCCCAGAAACAGCCACCAGCGAGAACAGCGCGCTCACTATTTGCGGTCATGGGCGTTTCTCCGTCTTGGACGACGATCGGGCCGGCTTGAACCTAGCATAATTGTGCTGCGGGTTGAACCGGCGCAAGGCCGCTTTCGGGGTGAAACGAGAGCTAGCAATCAGGCTGGACCTGATCGCAATCAGATTTGGCCCGATGGATCAATCCGCCTGAAATTCCGAAAACCTGCTTTGCGCAGCGGCTTTCAGAAACCTCAAATGCGTGATCATGACAGAAAGTTCGTTCAACCGGTGCTGCCCGTTCAGGATTTCCTCGCTAAACAGCCGTTGATGATCATTATCCAGTGGTTCGCGAGTGAGATACTCGTTGGTATCGTTCCCAAACGTTACCGACGCGCGCGCCAAAATATCCTGTACGCGCTTACCTAGACCGGATTGTTCGGCCTCCGTAGCAACCAGGGCTGTTTCGATCGCCGAAAGTATCGGTCCAACTCGCGAACGATCAGTTTCGACGTCGCGATCCGCTGAACGCGCCTTGAAGACACGTG
>JAGXAF010000294.1 GCA_018971675.1 Bradyrhizobium sp. | reverse complement strand
GCTGCGAGATCAAGAACATGAACTCGATCAGCTTCATCGGCGACGCCATCGAATATGAGGCGCGGCGTCAGATCGATATTCTCGAAGACGGCGGCACGATCGACCAGGAAACCCGGCTCTACGATCCGGCGCTGGGCGAGACGCGCTCGATGCGCTCCAAGGAAGAGGCGCACGACTACCGCTATTTCCCCGATCCCGATCTGCTGCCGCTGGAATTCAACGACGCCTATGTCGCCGAACTGAAAGCGGCGCTGCCGGAACTGCCGGACCAGAAGAAGGCGCGCTTCATCGCCGAATTCGGCCTGTCGCTCTACGACGCCAGCGTGCTGGTCGCCGAGCGAGAGAGTGCGGAGTTCTACGAATCCGTGCTGGCCGGGCTTGGCAACAGGGTTCGCGATGGCAAGCTCGCCGCCAACTGGGTCATCAACGAGCTGTTCGGCCGTCTCAACAAGGAAGGCCGGGATATTGCGGCCTCGCCGATTTCGGCGGCGCAGCTCGGCGCGGTCGTCGACCTGATCGGCGAGGGCACCATCTCCGGCAAGATTGCCAAGGATCTGTTCGAGATCGTCTGGCAGGAGGGTGGCGACCCGCGCGCGCTGGTCGAGGCGCGCGGCATGAAGCAGGTTACCGATCTCGGCGCGATCGAGAAGGTGGTCGACGACATCATTGCCGCCAATCCCGACAAGGTCGCACAAGCGCGCGCCAAGCCGCAGCTGATGGGGTGGTTTGTCGGTCAGGTGATGAAGTCGTCCGGCGGCAAGGCCAATCCGCAGGCCGTGAACGATCTCCTGAAATCGAAACTCGGCATCTGAACATCGCCTGACCTTCGCGTCGAAGCTGCCGCCGCGTCAATCGGCGCGCCGCCAGTATGCGTGACGGCGTCTGCGTCGAACGGCAATCCATCGTCTCGCTCAAGGATCCTGTGACGAATCGACCCACGGCGATTCGGGCAACAAACCGGCTTTGGCGAGTGCCGATGAGACGCGATCTCGGCAGAACGTGAAAATTTTTTCATTGCCAAAAAGGGCGACTCAGAGTCTGCGCAACGTGCCCAGGTTGACGGTTGCTGACCGCAACAGCTTGGTCGTACCGATATCGTTCGATGAATGAGTCACGGAAATGCCTGCAGCGAAGGGGTTTCCATGGATATCGACAGGCGCAGCTCCGGCATTTTCGTACGCGATGCGTGGATGGATCGCCTTGTCGGCGAACGGCATGCGTCACGCGCTCCTGCATCGCGGTGTCAACACTTCCTTAAGCCGGACACTGTTTTTTTCGATGTGTTGGTGTATTCGGGAGGTAGTGCATTTCGATTCCCGAGTGCACGCAGCGATAAAGCCATCTCACTAGATCAGGAGGGCAACATGGCCAAGAAAGCGAAGAAGGCGAAGAAGGCGAAGAGCGCAGTGAAGAAGACTGCGAAGAAGACCCGCAAGGTCGCCAAGAAGAAGTAACTTCGTCCAGGATTGCCGGCGACTTGATGCCGGCACGTCACACGAGCCCTCAGGACGCTCCGCTTCTCTGAAAGCAGGTTCGCTCCGGTGGCTCTGGTCGACGAAAGAGGGTGTCGGCGAGACATCAGGTCAACGGCTGGATCGTGCTTTTCGGAGTTCGCTCTTTCGAAAAGCGGTTCGGCAGGAGAAACAGGTTTTCTTCGTTCGGTGCGGATCCTTACGAATCCGCAATTTCATCGGGCCCCAGCGCCTGCCGTGAAATCTGGTCCTGACGTGTTCGCCGACGCCCTTGCTCCCTGCCAGGGTTTGGTCTGGCACCCCACCTTTCGATCTCTGCAAAATCCGGGTCCGGCGCGGTGCGCGGCCTTCAGCGCGCCGTCAGTCAGGTCTGATCCCGCGCCCGTCATCGTCCGCGCCGAAAGCCGCTGGATAATTCCGATGCGCAGCGGCGCCGCGCGGTCGTGACTGCGGCAATGGTTATTGTCTGCCGAAACCGCAGGGTAAACCGAATCCTGCCATCGAACGAAAGCGTCCGTAAAACAACCGCTTCTGCGATTTGGCAGTGGATGGCGCGGCCGTTCCGTTCACCTTCGATTCATCGCGATATTTAAACTGCCCTTCAAATTTGAGCGGTCATGGTGATCCCGACAAGCCGGCAAACGGCGCGACGGGATGCTTCGATAGTGGATGGGGGCCGCGCTCGGCGACGGGACGGCGCAAAGACAAAAAGGAGATAGGGGGATGTTTCAGGGATACATCGATCAGGACGCGGCAACACCGGTGGAAGCCAATGCGATCCCCGACGTGCTGTTCGAGCGGGGGCTGTACTGGGCCAGCGGCCGTTCCGGCGTGGTCAACCTGGTCGCGGCGCATAAATGGTTCAATCTCGCGGCCTTGAAGGGTCGCACCGATGCGATTTCGCTGCGTCGCGAGATTGCCGAGATGATGTCAGAGGTCGAGATCGCCACGGCCCAGCGCGAGGCGAGGGCCTGGATCAGTGCCAACTGAATGGGCGGATGGGCTGAGGTTGAGTTTTGCTCGTTGCGGGGCGTCGGTGTAGCCGCCGGAACGACTTGTCGGTATCCGCGTGGCCTGCTTTGGTGAGCTTCCGGCCAACGGTTGGGATATTACAGATCGGACAGGAGGTACCGAGAGGGCGTCTGTCTATCATGGGTTATGGGCGACCTCTTCCTCCTGGACTTGCCCGGTGACCTTTTGATCATCGGGCTTTTTGATATCCGCGGCGTCCGCTGGTCCTGAGGCCGGGATGCGAAAGGTGGACCAAACGAGCGCCACCGGTGCCCATCGGGTCATGCCAATCAGGAGATAAGCGATGACAACTGATCTCGTCATGCTCGTTGCGACTGCACTATTGTGCATCGGCATTCCCTTCATTTATGGGGCCGGTCGTTTTTTGCAGCCCGGAGGTTTCGACTGGGCAGCGAGCAATCGCGAAGCCGAACTGAACGTACCTGCTTGGACGCAGAGGGCCGTTCGCGCGCATCTTAATTTGGTAGAAAACCTTGCGCCCTTCGCGATCTTAGTGCTGGTCGCGCATATCACTGGTAAGTCAAATGACACAACCGCTGCCGGTGCTGCAATCTTCTTCTGGGCACGCGTCGCTCATCTCATCGTCTACGTGGCTGGCCTCAAATATGTACGCACGATTGCATGGTTCGGCGGCTGGGCTGGCGGCGTCATGATTTTGATGCAACTGTTCAAATAGGAATCCCGCCGCGCGATTATCCCAGCCCATGCGTCGCCCGGGAAGACGCGCCAGCAGTTTGGGCGATTGGGATCGCGGCGGCGGGTGAAGGTGGACTTGGCCTATGATTCCATTGGCCTATGTCG
>JAGXAF010000057.1 GCA_018971675.1 Bradyrhizobium sp. | reverse complement strand
GATTCGAGGCCGAGCCGCTTCATCATGGTCGCGATCTGCGGGCCGCCGCCGTGCACCACCACCGGATTGATCGCGGTCTGCTCCAGCAGCACGATATCGCGCGCGAACGCCTTCGCGAGGTTTTCAGCGCCCATGGCGTGGCCGCCATATTTGATGACGATGGTTTCCTCGTCATATTGCTGCATATGCGGCAGCGCTTCGGACAGGATGCGGGCCTGATCGAGCGGACTGATGTGCGGCGCGTCGGTCATGAACGGGGTCTCGCGGTCAGAAGGATGGGGCGGGTTCTATCCGATCGGCGGCCATGGCGCAAAGCGCGGTGGCGATGCCGGTTTGCCCGCTCCCGAAAGGGAAAAAGCAGGCCGTGGCTTCAACCCCGTCGCGGCCATGCGGCCGCAACCGCGACCGCCAGCCAGCTCAGGATCAGCAATGTGCCGCCGGTCGGCGCGGCCATCGGAAACAGCCTGTGGCCGGCGTATTGTCGCACGGTCAGGTCGCCGGCGAACAGCGCTGCCGCCACGACGAAGCCCCAGGCCGCCGCCATTCCGATGCCGAAACGAAGGATGCCGCGTTCGACCAGCACCACGACCGCGAGCACGGCGATCCCATGGAAGAGCAGCATCGACGATGCCGATGCCAGGTGCGCGGCATTGTGCGCGGCATCCGGCAAATGCGCGGCGGCCGCGGCCAGAGCAATCCCGTCTGCGCCCATGATCGCGGCCAGGACCACCAGGATACGAAACTGGCGCGATCCCGTCATCGGGCGCGCTCCCCCAGCAGGCGCATCATCGCGGCGCGCAGTTCCGGCATTCCGGCGCCGCTGCGCGACGACGTCACGAGCACGTCGGGGAAGGCGGCGGGATGCCGGGATAGGGCCGCAGTGGTGCCGGCGAGGCTTTCCTCGAGTTCGGCGCGCTTGACCTGGTCGGCCTTGGTCAACACGAGCTGATAGCTCACCGCTGATTTATCGAGCGTCTTGAGCACGTCGAGATCGACGTCTTTCAGGCCGTGCCGCGCATCGACCAGCACGTAAACCCGGGCCAGGCTGGCGCGGCCCTGGAGGAACTTGTGGATCAGCGCGGTCCAGGATGCGACCTTGGTCTTCGACGCCGAAGCATAGCCATAGCCGGGCATGTCCACCAGCCGCAGGCCGGCCTTGCCTGGGCCTTCGAAGAAGATCAGTTCCTGGGTGCGGCCCGGCGTATGTGAGGTGCGCGCCAGCGCGTTGCGGCCTGTCAGTGCATTGATCAGACTCGATTTGCCGACATTGGAACGGCCCGCGAACGCCACCTCCATGCCTGCCATCGGCGGCAGCGTCTCGACCGAAGGCGAGGCCCAGAAGAATTGCCAGTCGCCGGCGAACAGCTTTCGCCCCTGCTCGACCAGCTTGACATCGGCATCGGCGGTCATGCGAAGACTTTCGGTTGCCCTTCCTATAGGCAGATCCTCATGGTGAGGAGGCGCTCTTGCGCCGTCTCGAACCATGAGATGCGTAGCTCATCCTTCGAGACGCGGCTTACGCCGCTCCTCAGGATGAGGTTGCCGTGTAGCGACCCAGTCGAATCTTACGTCGCCTTTTTCGAGATAAAGGTGGTCTTGATGTTGTCGAGCAGTTCAACCTTCACGCCGTTGCGGCGCATGATGAAGCTCTGCTGCAGCACCGACAATGTGTTGTTCCAGGCCCAGTAGATCACGAGGCCGGCCGGAAAACCCGCCAGCATGAAGGTGAAGATCAACGGCATCCAGCCGAAGATCAATTGCTGGGTCGGATCCGGCGGCTTGGGGTTGAGCTTCATCTGGAACCACATCGTGATGCCCATGATGAGCGGCCAGATGCCGAGCGCGAGATAGTGACCGATCAGCGGAAGCTGGGTCGGATCGTAGTGCAGCAGCCCGAACAAGGTGAACAAATTGGTCGGATCCGGCGCCGACAGATCCTTGATCCAGCCGTAGAACGGCGCGTGGCGCATTTCGATCGTCACGAACAGCACCTTGTAGAGCGAGAAGAACACCGGAATCTGCAGGGCGACGGGAAGACAACCGGCGATCGGGTTGATCTTCTCCTTCTTGTAGATCTCCATCATCTCCTGCTGCTGCTTCACCTTGTCGTCGGGATAGCGCTCCTTCAGCGCGGCCATTTGTGGCTGCACCGCTTTCATCTTCGCCATCGACGCGTAGGATTTGTTGGCCAGGGGGAAGAACAGGAGCTTCACCAGCACCGTGACCAGCAGGATCGCGAGGCCGAAATTGCCGACCAGATGGTAAAAGAAGTCAAGCGCCAGGAACATCGGCTTGGTGATGAAGTAGAACCAGCCCCAGTCGATCAACAGATCGAAATGGTTGAGCCCGAGTTCCCTGTTGTAGCCACCGAAGCCGCCGATCGGGAAGTTGATGCCGACGACACTGGCTTCCTTGGCGCCGGCGAACAGCCGCGTATTGGCGCTGCCGGTGCCGCCGACCGCGATGGTCTGCGGATTTTCGAGATAATCGGCCTGATAGGTCCGGATGGCGCCGAGTGGCCGCGAGAAGAAGCGCGCCTGAAGCTGCGCATGGGTGTCCGGCAGCAACGCCGAGGCCCAGTATTTATCGGTGATGCCGAGCCAGCCATCGGTAGCCGTCCATTTCAGTCCCTTGGTATCCGGGCTGCTTTCCAGCGGCTTGGCGTCATCGATTTTCTTGTAGCTGTATTCCTGCAGGCCGTCGGCGCCGAGATAGCCGATCAGGCCTTCGTGCAGGATGTAATAACCCGAGATCTTCGGAATGCCATGCCGCGAGATCAGCGCGTAGGGAAGCAGCGTGACCGGCGCCTTGCCGGCATTGGCGACGTCATCCTTGATGCTGAAGAGGTAGCGGTCGTCGATCGAAATCACGCGGCGGAAAGTCAGGCCCTCGCCATTGTCATACTTCAGCGTCACCGGCGTGGTCGGCGTCAGGCTGTTGCTGCCTTCCTGCTGCCAGACCGGATTGGAATCGGGAAGTTTCGCGCTGGTGCCGGTGGCGGGAACCCAGCCGAACTCGGCGTAGTAGGGCTCGGCGGTGCCGCGGGGCGAATACAGCACGATCGCAGGCGACGTCGGATCGACGGTTTCGCGGAACTGCACCAGCGACAGATCGTCGATGCGCGCGCCTTTCAGGGAAATACTGCCGGAGAGGCGCGGGGTATCGATCTTGACGCGCGGTGAGGCGGCAATGGCGACATCGCGCGCGACCACGGGCGCGGGCTGGGCCGCGGCCGGCGCACCGGGTTGCGGCGCGGACGCCGTCCCGTCTTGCGGGGTAGCCGCATTGTTGCCCGGCTGCGCCTGTTTTGACAGTTCCTTCCGGGCCTGCTCGGCGAGACGCTGATTTTCCATCTGCGGAATGTTGTAGAAGTACTGCCAGGCGATCAGCACGACGGCGGACAGAATGACGGCAAGAATGGTGTTGCGGCTATCGGACATCGTTCAGGGTCTCGTCATTCGTATCGGGCTAGCGACTTGCGTCGCGCGTTTTTTGCGGCTGCCGGTCGAGGCGATGAAGCGCCGAGCGGAGATCGTCGAGCATGGTCGCAAAGTCACGGTTCAGGGCGGCACGGCGGCCGACTAGCACATAATCACTGTGCGGTCGCATTGATATGCCCTCCAGCCCCTTCACCAATTCGCGAAGCCTGCGCCGGATACGGTTGCGCTCGACCGCAGTCCCGTTCTTCCTGGTGACGGTAAAGCCGACCCGGACCGGACCGTCATCGTCGCGGCGGCGGCTTTGCACGACAAAGGCAGGGCTGTTGACCCGCGCGCCATCGGCAACGGCGAGGAAGTCCGCCCGCTGCCTTAGCCGATCCATACGGGTTCTCCGGGAGGCCCGGTTCAGGCGCTCAAACGTTTGCGACCACGCGCGCGGCGTGCGGCGAGAACCTTGCGGCCACCGGCGGTCGCAAGGCGGGCGCGGAAGCCGTGACGGCGCTTGCGCACCAGTTTGCTGGGTTGATAAGTCCGCTTCACGGGTAGTTCTCCGCTGACCGGGCAATTTGCCTGTTAAATTGAGGTAAGCCCGTTGATGCTGGCAGGCCCAAAATGAACCATTTACGGCCCAATAAGCCGCCTCCGGCAACAGCCGGACCATCGCGGGCAATTGGCGCGGCTTATACGGGAGCGGCCTGTTTTCGTCAATCTGGCGGTCCGGCATCGTTGGCCCATCTCCACGGGGCCCCGAGGCGCGAATTTACTGGCCAAACCCGCGCGGAAATCATCCGGAATGGTGTATCAGCCGTGTTCAAGCGAAGGAGGCGTTCGCCGCGACCGGCGAAGGGCATGATGCCGCAGCCCTGGTGCCGCCGCAGCCCAAGGCGCGTTTTTTGGCACGTTGAACCTGGGGGCGTTGAACCTGGGCGCGTTGAAATGGCGCATGCGGCACCGCATATATTCGTCTAGTATGGGCTTTTTCTGCCGAGGCGGGCTCGGGCCCAAGATCAAGATTAAGGAACCGCCGACATTATCGAACTGTAATTTGACCGACTTCCGGGCAAGCCGCATCCTGAAAACAGCCAGCGAAGGTAGCTACGTGTCCGCGAGCGAAGATGAGCCAGTTTCCAGGCGGCCCCGGACGACGCCGTCGCGCCGGCTCGGCCTGTCCGGCAAACTGCTGCTGTTGACGATTCCGTTGGTGATCCTGGCGGAAATCCTGATCTATGTGCCTTCGATCGCCATTTTTCGGATGAACCGGCTCAACGATCGGCTGGCGGCAGCCAATACCGCGGCGCTGGTGCTGGATGCCGCGCCCTCCGGCATGGTTCCGGATTCGCTGGCACGGCAAATCCTCGGCAGCATCGGCGCCCGCGCGGTGGCGATCAAGATGGGACAGCAGCGCCGGCTGCTCGCCAGCGCCAATCTGCCCTCGGCCGTCGACCATGACGTCGACATGCGCACCATGACCGTGTGGTCGGCGATCGCCGATTCGATCGAGGTCATGCTCGAGACCGGCAACCAGACCATCCGCGTGATCGGGCCGGCGCCCGGCGGCGCGCAATTCATCGAAACCGTGATCGACGAGGCGCCGCTGCGGGCGGCGATGTACCGCTTCTCGCGCAACCTGTTCTGGCTGTCGCTGGCGATCTCGGTATTGACCGCGGCACTGGTCTATCTCGCGCTGCATTATCTGTTCGTGCGGCCGATGCGGCGACTGACCGCAAACCTGGTCGGTTTCCACGAGAATCCGGAAAGCTCGGCCCGGATCATCGTGCCGAGTCAGCGTGGCGACGAGATCGGCGTTGCCGAGCGCGAATTGTCCGATATGCAGCGCGACCTGGTGTCGATGCTGCATCAGAAGAGCCGGCTCGCGGCGCTTGGCCTGGCGGTATCGAAGATCAACCATGATCTGCGCAATCTCCTGGCGTCGTCGCAACTGCTGTCGGACCAGCTTGCCAGCGTGCCCGATCCCCGTGTGCAGCGCTTCGCGCCGAAATTGATGCGCTCGCTGGAGCGGGCCATTGCATTCTGCCAGTCGACATTGTCCTATGGCCGCGCCCAGGAAGCCGCTCCCGATCGCCGCATGATCCTGGTCGAGCCTGTGGTGATCGAGGTGCGTGAATCCGCCGGACTTGCGTCGGATGCGTCGATCACCTGGATCAGCGCGATCGAGCGCGGGCTGACCATCGATGCCGACCCCGATCAGTTGTTCCGGGTACTGCTCAACCTGGTGCGCAACGCGGCGCAGGCGCTCGAGGGCCGCCCCCGAAGCGATGCGGCGAGCCAGCAGATCAGGATCACCGGCCGCCGCGAAGGCACCGTTGCCATCGTCGAGGTCTCCGACACCGGCCCCGGCGTGCCGGTCGAGACCCGCCATCATTTGTTCGAGGCGTTTCAGACCTCGGGACGGACCGGCGGCAGCGGGCTGGGGCTGGCGATCGCCGCCGAACTGGTCCGCGCCCATGGCGGCGAAATCAATCTGGTCGAAGGCACCATCGGCGCCACCTTCCGGATTGCGATCCCCGACCGGCCGGTGGAACTGCTCAGCATCCGCAACGCGCGCGCGCGCGCGTAAATCAGCACCTGTCTCCAGCACTGATAGAGGCGCCGGAGTGGCCGGGCGAGAGCGTTTGCGGACCTTGCCAATCCCGGGCGGAGCGGGTAGCTAAAGCGCTCTTCGCGATGTTTCCCGGCCGATTCCGGGATCGATCCGGGCTTTCAGGCCCCGGATTGTCAGGCGAAAAACGCGCCCGTAGCTCAGCTGGATAGAGCACCAGACTACGAATCTGGGGGTCAGGAGTTCGAATCTCTTCGGGCGCGCCAAATTGCCACCATTCAGAATAAAGCTGCGAACTCGGGGCTTGGATCGGTTGATTGTGATTGGCCCCCCTTGCGCAGCTATCGGGCGAAGCAAAATTGCGTCAAGCTGATGTCGGATAACGTTGGCGCACGCCAATCTTCGCGATGAAGCAAATGGACGCCAGAATTACCGAACTCGTGGCGCGGCTCACGGCGCTGGAACGCGAGCGCGCGGAGATCGTAGCCGAGATCAACACTCTTCGATCGACGCGGAGTGAGGGGGCCGCGGCTATCAAAGTGGTCCCTTCGGGAAAAGCTGCCGATCCCATCGACCGGAATTCGACAATCGAGAAGAAGATTGCTCTGTTTCGCCGGCTTTTCCGCGGTCGTTCAGATGTGTTTCCCATCCATTGGGAGAATCGCACGACGGGGCGCAGCGGCTACGCACCTGCCTGTACGAATGAATGGCAGCGTGGGATTTGCGAAAAACCAAAAGCCATTGGCTATCAGTCAATTGGTGACAAGATATTGGGTCGCGATTTGTTTTCCGGCCAGATAGTCACATCGAGCGCACTCGCTGCTCGATAGGCGAGCGGCCAAATAGAAGAGCGCGGGCGGAACACAAGAGGTCGCCAAGCCGGATAATTACTTTTCAGCCTGTCCGACTGCCAAAGGCGCGGATTTTGTGAGTGGATATCGCCAGTTCCGAAAGGAACGAGACCAACGCCCGGCTATCATTGCAATGATTCGCGGAGGCGCCCCGATGAGCCGAACCCAGCCAAAATCCTCGCCGACGGATGAGCATGCGAGACGGATCGCGCAGGCGATCGCCAAGCGTCGACCGCCCCCATTCAATGATGCCTTCGATCGGTACTGCGAAAGATCCCCACGCGAAATCTTCGCCGCTTTCACGGGCGCGGCTCGCCACATGCCTCCGGCTGGTCAGGATGAGCCGCTTGCGATCGGTTATCTGTTTCTGCTGCAGCGGCTGCTCGAGCATCTACGTTATCGCACCGATCGCGGCTACCCGGACGCAGCCAAACTGATCGCGGATTTTCAGGCCGACGTCGTCGCGCAGATCGAGGCTGGAAACGTCGACGGCCGCATGCTTGCCTTTGTGGGAGAAGCCCTGCACCAATCGAAAATCCCGGCATCGCCTGAGCTTGCCGCGGTATCGGCAAGGCAGCCCGTCGACCCGGACGAGGACGGACCGCTTCCGACCGACGTCCGTGCCGGTCTCGCCGGCATCCTCAAAGCCTGCGACGGCGATCCGTTCCTGGCCGTGGGCTTGCTGATCGAAAGCGGTCATGCCATGCCGGCGGAAACCGGCAGCGCCGTGGCCGTGGGCTTGGCGCTTGCTGGCATCCCCGAAGCGCGTGGCGTCGCGGTTCTGTTCCTGCTCGACCCAAATTCGACTGTACGCCGGGCGGTTGCCGGCGCGCTTGCGCAGGTCGCCGCCTCGCTAACGCCGACAGATGTCCGGCGGCTGATCGCAATGCGCAATTGGCGACCCGAGAACGAGCGTGCCGAAGTCGGCGCGGTCATACGCAAGGCGCGGGCGGCTGGGATCGATTGCGAGCCATGGGAGGCTGGCAGCATCGAGGCAATCGTCGCCACCGCCGTGGACGGCGCCGCAGCGCAGGGATTCCTGCTGATATCCCCGGCCGGAAGGAAAAAGCGGATATCGTCGGTCCTGACCAAAGGCGGGATAGCGGATGCCTGGAGCGGCGAACCGGAATCGCGCCGCCAGATCGAGACGAGTCTCGCCGCTGCCGGGATGGATACCCCTACGCTCGCCGTATCCCGATCATATCTCGATCGCATCGTGGCGCACGAACTGGCGCTCAGTATCGAGAAACGGGAAGCGCCGCCATTCGGGCTGCTCCAGGTCGCCGAAACTATCGGCGGCGTCGATTGGCAACCCGCGCGCATGGCCTTTGGTGAAACGCTCGCCGGGCTGATCGCCGAGGTCCCCAAGGCTATGTGTGAGCCCGCCACGCTGGCATCGGTACTGCGGAAGAGCAACGAACTTGCCGAGCTGAAGGCCGTCGCCCAATCCTGGTTCGAGGACGACCCGCAGGTCGCTCAAGCGGTGGAGCGCGCCCGCGGCCGTGATCGCGCCAAACTTGCTACCTATCTATTGCAGAGCATCATTGCGCGACATCGTGATAGATGGGCTGACATTGTTTTGCGCACGGCGCTATGGATGCGCGAGGCTCCGCCGGAGGCCGACCTATGCTGGCGCGAGCTCGCGATCGTTGCGAAAGCGCTCGTCGACGGACGAGATGTGACGGAGATCGGATTGATGCGCGACATCGCATTGCGGACGATCGCGGTCCTCAGGAGCGCTGGGCGGATGTGAGAGATCCGCAGACGCGTTTTGCGCCGTCGCAGGCGTAGGCCGCGCTGCCTCCTGACTGCGTCATAGATTTCCGCTGTGAGCGGCGAAGGCCATGCCGATCAGGGTGGCGCCCCCAAACACCAGGTTGACACCGACGAGCACACCAAGGACCCAAACCGCAGAGCCGGGCAGTCCAATGATGATGATCGCAGATATCAAAATGTCCATGAGGCCCGCTACCAACATCCAAGACCAACGAGGCGTCAGCTCGCGCCGATGTTCCAGTGCGTACATGATGCTGACCGCGCTTTCTTCCGCGCTGTAGCTCAGCGGACCTCGCCAGTGGTTGCAGATAAACGCTGTTGGGCTCGTTCGTCGGCTCTTTGTACCAGGTCACGGTAAAGCCCGGTTGCGATAGGTCGCGCAGCATAAAGACCGAAAATGAAGGAGAGCGCGGCGGATATGAAAGCTTCCCTGTGTGCTTCAACGTCAAGCCAATCGACGACCGTACTCACAACCAGCATCGCTGCAACGAAGCTGACCAACAAGATCATCCCCATTACGATTCGCGCCCGACGCTCCTCGGCGGTCCAGCTCTGCACGCCGAAATAGCCAAGCCACCACCACTTTGAATATCGCGAATGCACCGTCGCCACCTGTTGCTGGCTCCAGGGCCTGTATCGTCCAATAAAGCCGCCGAGCGCGCCGAACAGTGGCGGTCCGAAAAACACCACGAGAACGAGCATGGGTGAAACCACGTCGGGGTTGCCATGGGGCGACCGGTCCGACGGCGTGCCGCCAAAACCAATACAAATCAGAAGGAAAATCCAAATGCCGCTCGAAAGTGCTCCATGGAGAATGAGCCGATCTCCAGCGAGACGGCTGGCGACATAACCGGAGGTCAACGACGACGGAAGAACTGAGACCGCACCCATCGCTAACGCGAATAGCGGCGCTTCCCCCAGTTCATCAGCAATCGGCTTAACGTCGGCTGGAAATCCAGCCAAGCCCCACGTAAAGGTTAATGTTGCCAAAATGGCAATCAGTAAGATCGCGAGTGCCATACCGAGTTGAACCGCGTTCGACACGAGCACGGCTTTGATTGAAATCGGGTGCATGGTCCTGTTCTCCCGCGCGAACCTTGGCCGGGAGAAACTTACCCCCCCAATCAGTTATCAACAGTTACCCGCGCCCTTAAAAGCTGTCGTAAAACATCAAGTCTTAGGTTGCATAGGATTACTATGCAACTAAGGCGAAGGACTACGATCTTGAACTAGGCCCATCTCGCCAGTTATCGAGGGTCACACCGAACCAGCCCGCGGCGCAGTGCTGCATCGAAGGCCGTTGTGCAAATAGCGCCACGGCGAAGCAATAGTACCCATCTTGATCGGCCGTGGCGCGCCATTCTGCGATTTTCCACGATATCGTTGCCGGATAGGCTACGAATGCCGCATCAAGCCGCCGACAGCCGCACGTGAAACTTGCTGCCCGTGGCCTCGGCATAGCGCAAGAGTGTCTTGGTGCTCGGCAGCGTTTGGCCGCTTTCAAGTCGGGCGATCGTGGACTGGCTGGTCCTCATCCGGGCCGCCAGTTCGGCTTGTGAGAGACCTGCGCGCAGGCGAGCCCTGAGCAACTCGGCGGCAATCTCGAACTCTGGAGCGAGTGCGTCATATTCCGCCTTGACCTTCGGATTGGCCAGGAGGCGAGCTTTGAGCTTCTCGAATGGGATTGTCATGTGACCTCCTTTGCTCGCTGTAACGCGAGCTCGATCTCGGAGCGTGGGGTCTTTTGCGTCTTCTTCACGAACGCGCGAACCACGACCACCCTTCGGCCAGTCGCCGTGATGTAAAGCGCGCGAGCAATTCCATCGCGGCCTGTCAGCCGCAATTCCCACAGCTTTCCTTCCAGGTGCTTGACGTGCGGCTCGCCCAAGCTTTCCAGCCCTACCGAGGCAATGCGCTCTGCAAGTCGCAGAAACCGCGCCTGTATGTCAGCCGGAAGCGCGGCGATTTCCGCAGCGACCGCCTCGTTGAGGGATTTCTACCCGCCAAGCCGCGAATGCTTATATCTCATTTATGAGATATAAGCAAGGTGGACCGCAGCAGTCCGGCGGCATAGTTCGCAGTGCCGGGCGCCGCCGCAGGCACTATCGCGCTTGGTCATAGCGCCACGGCGAAACAATAGTGCCCATCTTCATCGGCCGTGGCGCGCCACTGCCAGGTCTTTGTTGGTCGCAGGTGCAGCTCATGTTTCCTAGTTGATCGAGGACAGGACGCCGGAGCTGCAGCTTGCGCCGGTCGTCTGCATTCGGGTGCAGGAAGGCGACAGGCAGATCAGTCCCAGCCGGACGTGATAATACGTGGTATTATGGATAGCGGACGCTAAAGAGACGTCGCAAATTGACGCGATTGACCAAAGCAGAGATCCGCAACCGCTCAGATAGTTACTAGATCCTTGCTTCTTGGTCGTCATTTTAGCAGCTAACCGGCCGATTTCTTTAGATGCAGCGTCTACAAGCGTTCGAGCGAGGCGACCATTCAATCGATGTCAGCTGCCGACCCAATTCAATTTGACAGTCGCGACTGTGCCATGATACCGATCGAAATCCCGGCCGCAAGATGGGACTACTATGATCCTCGCACCACTCCGCTAAGCGAGTTTAAGTTGCTGGGCGGCGTGCTTTGCTTATTTTCCCTGTTTTTCTCGTCCTTTTGGTGGAGTCACTTTTATTCGAAACTCCAGCTTATCAGTTGCTTTTTATGCCCGGTTATTCTCCTGTCGCTGCCGCGTTTAGCGCGCAACGCATTTTTGGCGTATCAAGGTGCGCCGATAATTTCCTTCAATGAGCAAGGATTTTGGGCTCGTCGTTGGTCTTATTTCGGATGGATCAACTGGCGAAATGTTACCTCAGTTAAGATCATTTCTGACAACACCGGTTTGCGGCACCGTATTGAAATTCAGCTCACCGATGAGGAGTTTGCTCACCTTAGTTTTAGTGATCGTGCATGCGTCATGCTTGTTAAGGGGCTTGAGCGCTTTCTTCAAAGCAGCGACGATAGACAGAACACACTAATAGTTACAGGCAGGTCCGAGCTAACGTGCTCAGGAGCAGACTTCAAAACAACGATGAATCGCGTTTTGTCGAACGCACAGGTACCCTGTACGTGGAAGCAAACGTTCCCTAGAAGCTAACTCACGACGCGACAGTACGCCGGTTGAGTCAACGGTCATGCTGGTTGATTTCCGGTTATGGCCTTTCGCGTCTATCTGGCGGGCTGATCGAGATTACCGCGGTTGAGGGGTAGGCGGACTACCCCATAAATCGGAGGACCCACGATGCGTAGCGCTAGATGGCAGAGCATCGCAGACTTGCCGATTGTAGCGCATCGCGGGCTGCGGCATCATAGGGGAATCGCGAGGGAGTAGTGCCCATCTCATCGGCCGTGGCGCGCCACTTCCAAGCCAGCCATCGAGTTGGGTCATCATTCTGGTTTTGATTCATCTCGGGCTCCGCCCAGCAGCTTGACCTTGAGCTTGCCGCCCAACATGTCGTCCAGCGCTTCGCTGATGTCGGCTGATTCAACGCTTGCGCCGCCGAAAGCGGGCGTAGCCGCAATCGAGGCGGCCGCGCTGCCTCCTGACTGCGTCATAGATTCCCGCTGTGAGCGGCGAAGGCCATGCCGATCAGGGTGGCGCCCCCGAACACCAGGTTGACACCGACGAGCACACCAAGGACCCAAACCGCAGAGCCAGGCAGTCCAATAATGATGATCGCAGATATCAAAATGTCCATGAGGCCCGCTACCAACATCCAAGACCAACGAGGCGTCAGCTCGCGCCGATGTTCCAGTGCGTACATGATGCTGACCGCGCCTTCCGCAAGAAAGTATGCACCGACCACCACGGTAAGGGTGTAGATCGCTTGGACGGGCGCGATCAGCAAAACCAGCCCCACTACAATGCCCAGAACGGCTGAGATTGATGACCACCAGAAGCCGGGCATCCGCCGCGCCCAGAAAGTGAGAATCGCACCGGAGATCCCGCTGATCAAGAACATCCAGCCGATGAAGACGGTAACGGCAAGACTCGCGAGCGGTGGCACAATCAGCGCGGCCAGACCCAGAATCGCGAGAAGAATTCCCTCGACGAGAAATGCCGCCCAGTGCTCGCGCACGGCGGCGGCCATGGTCGAGCGTAACCTGGTGAAATCCTGTGGAATTGCCATTGAACTCTCCTTCAGTGCGAGGTGCATTCCCATTAAACCGGACAGAGAACTCGGCAATTGCAGTTTGTGATTCGACTCTAGGCGGTACGTCGGCTCACGCAGTCACGCGAATAACAATGCCTAGCGGCTTACGTTCCTAGAACGCACAACATCCGCGGCGGAGACACTCTGCTCAATCACCTTTGGGCGTGGACCTTGGTATCTTTCAGTGTAGCACCGCCCGCCCTGAAATTCATATAGCTGCCGCTCTCGAGCCATAACCGGCCACGAACAACCATCATTCAAGTTTAGCGGGCAGGGTGCTTGTCGCTGCCTCTACCAACAAAGCGGCCTTGGCATTTATTGCAGGCGTCCTGCAAAGACCGAGCAAACCAATTTGCACTGCAGCGGTTGCGCCGGCCTTCTGCATTCTTGGTATTAGCGCGAGCCCCCGCGCGTAAACCGTTACAAGGCGCAGGCGTCAGCCAGCGGTCCGCGCGCGCCCTCGGCTCTCACGCCGGGCGCGCCGCGTTCTCGATATATCCATATCACGTACGGCGCGTCGCAGCTCTCGCTCGCCTTCCCTTCATTTAAGGCTGTCTTTCCAGTCTGTTGACACGGCGATGACTCGCGTCAGGAAGACGCTTCAATGTCTATAAGCAGTTCGCAAGGCAACGCTCGTAGTACAAATTGGAGCAGGAAATGGCCGCGTCGTCGCCGCAAAGCCGCCATTGCTTGGCCGAAAATCGTTAGCTATGGTGCGGCGTTTTACTTCCGCGACCGCGCGTTGTAATACGAAATCGAAGGTGTAATGAGCAATTTTGATGCGCCTGGGAGCTGTTAGCGGCCTCGAACTCAACAACGCCCCGGTTTTTAAAATTAGTTTCGGCACGCTCGCTAGAAATCGTATTCGCCGCTCACAAGGGCGGGCCGGTTGCTGGGACAGGGGCGATGCAAGTAGTACCTTCAGCGCAGCTTAGCGTTCTATCTCGCCGGTCCCAATGCGGCGCCTCTTCGGGGGCTGAAACGGCACCGCCGAGATCGCATCGGTCACTCGGATTAGAATTCCCGCATTCGGTTTGCGTCGATCGCGGATCTTTTCGTGTGTCGCACGTCCGCGGAATCTTTAGAGTCCAGCAAATCCAAAATGCCCACCGGTCGGCGCCGCGGTCAAAAGCCGGAGGCGGCGATGCAAATCCTAGCGTGAGGCGGAGTAGCGTATGAGCACCCCGAGTGAACAGGACCATCTCGATCCCAGCAATCCGATCTACTATGCACCGCGCTCTTTGCGAGAACGAACGAAGCTCCGAATAGCCCGTTCCAACGACGCGAGGCCGGAACTGCCCGACAACAGCGTGTCCTCGCCCTCTTCCTTCGAGACCTTGCTCTTGGAAGCGGTCAAGAAGTCCATAGGTAATCCGTTTGACTCCGAGGCAGTTGACGAGCCGTCCGGGCACGACGACGGACACGGCCGATGGATGGAACGGATCCCCGCCGTTTGGTGGTCAGCCGCGGCCGTCGGCGGTGTAGCCCTGGTCGCGCTGTTCCTCGTCATCATGATTCCAGTGTCGAGAAGTCATGCCCCCGATGGCAATGTTTCCGGCGCCGTGGAATCACTAAGGGCATTGAAGCAGGCCCCGCGTGAGGACCAATCCAAGCCTGCAGCTGCGGAGTTTGCGACGAGCGTGACGATCGATCGGGCCGCCCAACCGACGCAGCCTGCCGTGACGCACGAGCAGTCCGAAGCACTGCTTCACCGGTTCCTTCAGTGGCAGCAAAAGCTCGACTCGACTGCTTCCCACCCAGGTAGCGGATCCGGCGGCCAAGGGGAGAGCGAAATTGTCAAATAACGGAGCCGATTTGATGTTGGCGCGGAGTTTGCTATGACGCTCCGTTGGCCGATTATTTTGTGCAGTGTGTTGCTTATCGGCGTCTCGGCTGAAGCGTACGCTGGCAAGCTGGACAGCGTCCGTGATCTTGCGGGCCGTGTCGGGCCGATCATCGGTTCGGCCTCAGCATGCCGGGATATCGCCCGACCCCGAATTGCGTCGATCGTCGATAAATTCAACGTCGTGATCCAGGAAGCTGCGTCCAGTGACGCGGAGCGCGACGATCTCACACGGCTGCTGGACCGCAATGTTACCGACGGCCGCCTGGCCGTAACGACGGGCAAGATCGATTGCGCGACGGCAGGACGCCAGCTTGCCGCCCTTGAGCAATCTCTCGACGCGCCGGCACCAGGTGTGCCGGGCACTACCGCGGCCGCTTCGGCGGCCGCGGCTCCGGCGGTCTCCCCGTCCGGCGGCCCTGTCCGCGGCGTTACCGATCACGAGGTTCTCTTTGGCATGGTGGGCCCCTTCTCGGGCGCCGCCAAGGAACTCGGGCGGGAGATGAAGCTGGGGATCGACACCGCATTCAGCCGGGTCAACGATGCCGGCGGCGTCAACGGCCGCATGCTCAAATTGATCGCGGCCGACGACGGCTACGAACCGACGCGGACCGGCGACGCCATGAAGCAACTCTACGAGAAAGACCGGGTGTTCGGCTTCATCGGAAATGTCGGAACGCCGACCGCCGCCGTCGCGGTTCCCTACGCGCTCGAGCGGCGGATGCTGTTCTTCGGCGCCTTGACCGGATCGAATATCCTGCGCCACGATCCTCCCGACCGCTATGTATTCAATTATCGCGCAAGCTACGCCGAGGAAACCGGCGCCGTCGTGCGCTACCTGTTGAAATTGCGCCGGATACCGCCGAGACAGATCGCGGTTTTCGCCCAGCAGGATTCCTTTGGCGATGCGGGTTTTGCCGGCGTCTCAAAGGCATTCCGCTCGCTTGGCGTCGGTGACAGCTCCATCCTGCGGCTTAACTACAAACGAAACACTGTGGATGTGGACGATGCGATCAGTCAGCTGAAATCGCATAAACCGCCGATCAAGGCGGTGGTCATGGTCGCCACCTATCGGGCCGCGGCCAAGTTCATCGAGAAGACGCACGACCTGATTCCCGGCTTGATCTACACCAACGTATCGTTCGTAGGCAGCACTGAGCTTGCCGAGGAACTGATGCTGTTGGGCCCGCGCTTTGCCAATGGGGTGATCGTCACCCAAGTGGTGCCAGCCGTTGGCGGCTATTCGAGCGTAGTACTCGAATACAAGAACGCCCTTGCCAAGTATTTTCCCGGCGAGGAGCCGGGTTACGTATCGCTTGAGGGCTACATCACCGCCAACATTCTGATCGAGGCCATGAAGCGTGTCGGCCCGCAGCTCGATACCGAAAAGCTGGTCGACAGCCTGGAAAATCTTCACAATCTCGATCTGGGTCTTGGAACCACTCTCAATTTCGGCCGCTCCGAGCACCAGGCTTCGCACAAGATCTGGGGAACGGCACTCGATGAAAAGGGAAAATTCCAGCCGATCGAACTTGAATAGCTGTCGCTCCATCCGCGTGGCGGCGCGATAGCGGCATCGGAAAGCAATGGTGGGCCGAGGTTTCCATCCGCCATTGCCTTCGATGACCGTTCTCCGCGGATCGATCTCAAACGCGGCCAAGGGCCATGAGCCTGAAATCCCGCCTGTGACCGCGACAACGATATAGCGTTAACATTGCCTGAAACGCTGCTAACGGCCGCAGCTCAGGAGCAATTTTCTAAACAGTTAGTATCGTGGCACCATTTAGAGGCGTATCGCTTCCTGGTGCGGCCTGCCTGCCGGATCGGAAGAAGCGGTATGTCGCGCGAGCTGGAATATCCGTGCCCGTGCATCACGAGGATCGGCCGCAAATCTTGGTAAATGCCACCTCAACAGCAATTGGAGACGGTGGATCGATGCCTTTTTCCAATCTCCTGATGTCATCGGAAAATAGATTTTAAGACGTTCCCACCTAGCAGGCTGTTGAAAAAGGCGCTCGCCGCCGAGCGGCGACCGTGATTCATTTGCTCCGACGAGATTCGGAGGTGGTGCGTGCGCGGCGACGACGATCGAACAGGCGAGTTGTTCAGCTATGTTGACCTTGAGGCGCGGGTTCGGCG
>JAGXAF010000056.1 GCA_018971675.1 Bradyrhizobium sp. | reverse complement strand
CAGGAAAGCGAGCTAAATCCCGGGTCCGGTTCAGTACACGTCCAGCTGGAGCCGGCCTTTTTTCTTGAGTTCTCCGAGAAAGGCGACGGACTCGTCGGTCGACCGGGCGCCGAATTGGGCCACGATATCGACCAGCGCGCGCTCGACATCCCTGGCCATGCGCTTGGCGTCACCGCAAACGTAAACGTGGGCGCCTTCGGCAAGCCACGTCCACAATTCGCGCCCGACCTCGCGCATGCGATCCTGCACATAGAACTTCCTGTCGCCGTCACGCGACCAGGCCAATGACAACCGCGTCAGAAGCCCTGCCGCCTTCATCGCATTGAACTCATCGGCGTAAAAGAAGTCGCAGGCGCTATGCTGATGACCAAAGAACAGCCAGTTCTTTCCGGCTGCCCCGGTCGCGCGACGATCCTGCAGGAAGGCGCGGAACGGCGCGACGCCCGTGCCGGGTCCGATCATGATGATGGGCGTGTTTGGATCCGTGGGCAGCGCAAACCCATTCGCCTTCTGCACATAGACTTTCACCTCGTCGCCCGGCTGAATGCGCTCGGCCAGAAAGATCGAGGCGAGCCCCAGCCGCTTGCGCTTGCCGACCATGTAGCGCACGCTGTCGACCGTCAGCGACAACCGGCCGGGCGTTGCATTATGCGACGATGAAATCGAATAGAGCCGTGGCTGCAATGGCTCCAGCGCCTCGACGAACGCTTCGGGATGCGGCCTTACGCCGGAGAATTTCTGCAGGGCGGCCATCACGTCCAGGGTTGCGGCGTCGCCATCCGGATCTTCGCCTTGCGCCAGCGCGCGTGCTTTTTCGCGTTGCGCGCCGCCGGTGATGAAAGACAGCAGCTCGAATAGCGTGTCCGGAGCGGGCGACAATGAAACGTCCGATCTCAGTACGTCGCGCAAGGTCTTGCCGTTTACCTCGGTGGTATGCGACGCGCCGAGCAGCGCGATGATCTGATCGACATTGCCGAGATCGTTTTCGGCGAAGATACCGAAGGAATCTCCGACGACATAATCGAGGCCGCAGCCGGAAAGATCGAACTCGACATGCCAGGTCTGCTTCTCTGATCCGGCCTTGTTGAGCAGGCGGCGTGACACGAAGGTCGCGGCGACCGGATCGTCGCGTGAGCGACCGGCCCGACCGGCGATGACGGGGGCCGTGACTACTGCCGGCGCAGCCGGGCCGTGCGACGCATGCGGGCTTTCAAGCTCCTCGTGCAGCGTTTTCAGCATGCGCGCGGTTTCCTTGCCGCCGGGCACGCAGAGATTTAACCGCGCCTCGCTCCTGGCCGCGATCGCGTCCGAATAGTCGCTGCAATTGTAGCCGCACTGGCCGCAATCCTGTTGCGCCATCGCCGCCATCATCCGCCGCCTCAGCGGCCGGCCTTCGGCGAGCTTCATCCGCTCGGCAATCGGCATGGTCTGGTCGTGCCATGGCGCTTCTCCGTCATCGCTATCGCCGGCGGCCTCTTGCAACAAGCCAGTGCCCTGCTCCGGCGACAGCGGCACGGAGCCGTCGAGCTGAAGGAGTCCGACCAGGAAACCGTTGAGCCAGGAGCGCTGAGCCTCGGAGAACGGCGCGTTTTCCGGAATGACCTCAAGCCGCCGCGATGAGGTGATCTGGTTCATGTACTGCTCTCCGCATCTGCCAGCTTCTTCAGGCTTTCACCATCGTGCCGGCGTGAGAATGCGAGGAACGTCTCGTCGACCGAGGCGCGGTTGGCGACATAGGCCTTCAGCAGCCGTTCGACGGTCTTCGGCGCGTCCTCGGCCTTGACGTCGCGATAGATCTCCTTGCCCAGACAGGCATCGGGTCCAAAACCGCCGCCGACGAAGAGATGATATCCCTCTACAACACCGTCGCCCTCTCCAACCGGCACTTTCGCGGCGATCAGGCCGATGTCGCCGATGTAATGCTGCGCGCACGAGTGATGACAGCCGGTGAGATGGATGTTGAGCGGCGTCTCGATCGGCACGCGCGTTTCGCACCAGTCGCCGATCTCGAGCGCATCGCGCTTGGTGTTGGAGGCCGCGAACCTGCAGCCGGCATTTCCGGTGCAGGCGACGAGGCCCGCGCGAATTGACGACGCCTCGACCGCAAGGCCAATGGCCTTGATCGCGTCGATCGCAAGCGCAACCTTGTCGTCCGCAACGCCTGAAATCAAAAGGTTCTGCCAGACCGTCAGGCGGATATCGCCATCCCCGAGATCGCGCGCAATCTTCGCAAGGCCGTGCATCTGCTCACAGGTCAATTTGCCGACCGGCAACACCAACCCGATCCAGTTCAGCCCGGCCTGCTTCTGCATGTGGACGCCGATATGGGCGAGTCGATCGAACGCTGGCCGGGGTGCGATCGCTTCGGGCGGCACGCGAGTGAATGGCCTGCCATACCGGGCTTCGACCATGAGCAGGAATTTTTCCACGCCCATGCTGTCGATCACATATTTCATCCGCGCCTTCAGCCGATTGGTCCGATCCCCGGTTTCGATGAACACCCGCACGATGGCATCGGCCACCATGGTCGCGTCTTCCGGCCGGACGATGATCCCGGTTTCCCTGGCAAAATCCTTGTGCCCGGTGATGCCGCCGATCCCGAGCCGAAACCAGACTCCGGGCTCGGCGCCAAAGCCATCCTTCACTTCGACTGCGGCAAACGCGATGTCGTTGGTATCTTCGAGCGCAGCGATCTTGCCGGCGCCGTCGAAGGCAACGTTGAACTTGCGCGGTAGTCCCGTCAGCGAACGGTCGTTCAGGATGTGATGGTGCCATTCGCGGGCATAGTCGCGGGTATCGATCAGTTCCACGGGATCGATACCCGCGGTTGGCGTACCCGTGACGTTGCGGATGTTATCGGCGCCCGAGCCGCGCGAGCACAGGCCGATATCCTGGATGCCCTCGATCAGGACTACCGTGTGCTTGGGCTGAATCTCCCGAAGCTGGAAATTGGCGCGGGTGGTGACGTGCGAATAGCCGCCAGCGAAGCGCTCGGCGAGGTCGGCAAGACCGGTCAACTGCCAATGCCTGAGGATGCCGTTTGGAATTCGTAGCCGACACATGAAGGAGTCCTGGGCCGGCGCGACATAAAACAACCCGTAATACCGCCAGCGGAAATTATCCGCGGGCGGCGGCGGCGCGTTGTTCCTGGCCTGCTCCTTGAGTCGCTCATAGGCATCGAACGGATGCTGCTCGCGCTTGAATTTTTCCGGCTCGGACAGCTTCTTGCCGTCGCGAAGAAGCTTGTCCTGGGCCTTCAGCCCCGCCGCGTCCGGACCGATCGGCTCGGAATCCGCTTTGGCCGCTGCAGCGCTTGAACCGCTTGCAAGACCGGGATTGCGGCTGACGCGTCCGATCTGAAGACCGGACATCAGGCCTTCCAGATAACGCTTCTGTTCGCCGCTGAAATCGGCTGATGCGGTTTCCGGCGTCATGACGTCATCGATGCGCCGTTACCAGTTTCTTCAGGCCCGCATGGACCATCGAGAACGTCGGCGGATCTTGCGCAATCCATATCGAGGCTCCAATTGCCACGCGCTCGTCGTTCCTGCGGCGCCAGAGCCAGCGGATGACGACGGCGATAGCTGACTTCCACGCCTTTCAAATCGTGTGCCACCGCAGCATCTTGTTAAAAATATGTTATATAACAGATGCTTACATGAACTTCAGCGCCATGTAGTGACCAGGCGCGATCTTTCGTTCATGCCGCCTAGGGCGGCATTTGCTTAAAAAATATGCGTATATAGATATTGCTCTATTTTTAATCAGGCGTGTTGCCTGGGGGGAATAGCTAGGGACGTCAGATACCCTTGCAGGTCCCGGGGATCGAAGCGCGGGCCGGCGAATGCATCGACCGGCCCCAGTTCGCCAAGTGCGTTATCTGCAAGTGCGCTATCTGCAAGTGCGTTATCCGCAAGTCCGCTCGCGGCCAGCCCGGTACCGCCAGGCCGTCGTCCCAATGCCGCGTCATAAAGACCGGGACGGAAGACTGCCATCGCGGCCTCGAGCGCCGCGGGGCTGAACGAAGTCTGCCCCCAGCGTACCATTTGAGCGTAAAGCCAGGCCGCCTGCGCGGGATCGGGCCGCGCGGCGCCGTCACGCCCCACCAGCAGATAGTTTTTGTCTTCGTGCATCGTGCCATCCGGTGCGATCTTGAGCCGGCCGGCCAGCGCGCGCTGGATGACATCCGCGGGCACGCCCATGCGCTGCGGATGCGCGAGGATATCTGCGACCTCAGCGCGGTTCTCGGGCTGCTCGATGAAATCCGCGGCGTGAACGGCCGCCCGCACCAGGGCGGCCAGCACCTGCGGATTTCTCTCAGCCCAGCTTTGCCGGACCGCGAGCACCTTCTCCACCGCGCGCGGCAGGATGTCAGATACGAAATTCAGGATGTGGCCGACGCCAAGATCGACCGCGACCGAATTCCAGGGATCGCCGACGCAAAACGCATCGACCTGTCCATTGGCTAGACTGTCCACCATATAGGGCGGCGGCAGCACCACCAGCCGAACGTCCTCCTCGGGATCGACGCCGGCCGCCGCCATCCAGAACCTCAATTGGTAATTGTGGGTGGAAAACGGAAAGGTCATGCCGAAGGTCAGGGGGGCCGCACCGCTCCTGCGCCGACTGGCTACGACCCGCGCCAGTGCCAGCGCGGTAACCATCGGATCAAACGGATCACCTTCGGCCTCGTGCAGGATCGCCGCATGCAGCGCCGGCGACACGGTGATCGCATTGCCGTTGAGCCCGAGGTTGAAAGACGCGACGACAGGTACCTTGACGTGGCCAGATCCAAGGCTCGACGCGATCGCGATCGGTGCCATCAAGTGCGCTGCGTCGAAGTGACCGATATTGAGCTTGTCGCGGACGTTGGACCACGACACTTCCGGCGCCAGCGTGACGTCCAGGCCCTCGGTCTTGGTGAATCCCTTGTCGACCGCAACAAGCAGGGCGGCCGCGTCGATCAGCGGAATGAAGCCGATATGCAGCGCAGTACTCATTTCAGCAACTCGGACGCGGTCAGGATCGACTGCGCGATCTCGCCGATCTTCTTTTTCTCCCGCATCGCCGTGGATCGCAGCAGCACATAGGCCTCATCTTCCGTGAGGCCCTTCAGCTTCATCAGGATTCCCTTGGCCCGATCGATCACCTTGCGATCCTCGAGCGCGGATTTGGCGCGTTCGAGTTCGTCCTGCAGTTTCGCAAACGCGTTGAAGCGGGAGATGCAGAGGTCGAGGATCGGCTTGATGCGTTCCTTCTTCAGACCGTCGACAATATAGGCGGACACGCCGGCATCGACCGAAGCCTGGATCGAGGCGGCGTCGCTCTGATCGACGAACATGGCGATCGGCCGGCGCACGGCGCGGCTCACCTGGAACATCTGTTCCAGAATGTCGCGGCTGGGATTTTCCAGATCGATCAGGATGACGTCGGGGTCGATCGCATAGATCCGCGACAGCAGGCTTTGCATTTCGCGGATATGGACCACTGCGGTAAAGCCGGCCTCCAGCAATCCCTCTTCCAGGATCGCGGCGCGGATCGGGCTCTCGTCGACAATGACGATCTTGGGAGAAGGCTCTTTAACGGGAGGCTCGGCGCCCATCGATCGCTCGTGTTGCAGTGGTTTACCCCATAATAGGCTCAAAGCCTTGTAATTACGAGCGATCTGGACTAGCTCCTGCCAATCAATCAAGCAGTTGAAAGATATGCAGCAGGCCGCCGCGCCGAAAGTCAGCTTTGTATCCTTGGGGTGTCCCAAGGCGCTGGTGGATTCCGAACGCATCATCACCCGGTTGCGCGCGGAAGGCTATGAACTGGCGCGCAAGCATGACGGCGCCGATATCGTGATCGTCAACACCTGCGGTTTCCTCGACAGCGCCAAACAGGAATCGCTCGCCGCGATCGGCGAGGCAATGGCCGAGAACGGCAAGGTGATCGTCACCGGCTGCATGGGCGCGGAACCCGAGCAGATCGAGAGGGCCTATCCGGGCGTGCTGTCAATCACCGGGCCACAGCAATATGAGAGCGTGCTCGAAGCCGTGCATCGGGCGCTGCCGCCAGTGCACAATCCGCATTTCGACCTGGTGCCGCCGCAAGGCGTCAAGCTGACACCGCGGCACTACGCCTATCTGAAGATATCGGAGGGCTGCAACAACCGTTGCAGCTTCTGCATCATCCCGAAGCTGCGCGGCGATCTCGTCTCGCGCCCGGCCAACGATGTGCTGCGCGAGGCGGAAAAGCTCGTCAGCGCCGGGGTCAGGGAATTGCTGGTCATCTCGCAGGACACTTCGGCCTATGGCATCGACCTGAAATACGCCGAAAGCCCGTGGAAGGACCGCCAAGTCCGGGCGAAATTTTTCGATCTGGCCAGAGAGCTCGGCGAACTCGGCGCCTGGGTCCGGCTGCAATACGTCTATCCCTATCCGCACGTCGACGAAATCATCGGTCTGATGACCGAAGGCAAGGTGTTGCCCTATCTCGACATCCCCTTTCAGCACGCCAGCCCTGAAATCCTCAAGGCCATGAAACGCCCGGCCGCGCAGGAAAAGACGCTCGCGCGAATCCACAAATGGCGGGAGCAATGCCCTGAGCTGACGTTGCGTTCCACCTTCATCGTCGGCTTTCCCGGCGAGACCGATTCTGATTTTGCCGATCTGCTCGGCTGGCTCGAGGAGGCCGAAATCGACCGTCTCGGCTGCTTCAAATACGAGCCGGTCGCGGGCGCGGCATCGAATGCGATCGGCAACGCCGTGCCCGACGAGGTCAAGCAGGAACGCTGGAATGCGCTGATGGCGCGGCAGCAAAAGATCTCGGCACGACGGCTCAAGCGCAAGGTGGGATCGCGGCAGCAGGTCATTGTCGATGAAATCGGTCCGACCGTGGCAAAGGGCCGCTCCAGGGCGGATGCTCCGCAGATCGACGGCGTGGTCTATCTTTCCAGTCGCAGGCCGCTGAAGGTCGGCGAGATCGTCACCGCCAGGATCGAACGTGCCGACGAATACGATCTCCATGGCAGTGTCGCGGGCTTCTGACCGGCCGCACACCACCGCGTGCTCTTGACATTGCCAGCCGTTCGGCTGTATGGCCGCGCCATGACATTCACCCGGACTCAACTCCGCGCAGCTTTCCGTCGTCGCTCGATCGACGATGATGGGTCGCGCCACGTCCGACGACAACGCTGATTAGTTAGCTCAGCAACGTTTTCGAGAAGGCCGCACCCTGAAAAGTGCGGCCTTCTCGCGTTACGGACTGCCTTCAACCCCAAAACCTCTGGAGATAGACATGACTACCGCTGCCCATCCGTACGACGCGCTGATGGACATCACCGCCCGCCCGCCGGCTGTGTTTGTTCGCGGCGAAGGCTCGTGGCTGTGGGACGATGCCGGAAAGCGCTATCTCGACTTCGTGCAGGGCTGGGCGGTCAATTGTCTCGGCCATTCGCCCGCCATCGTCGCGGAAGCGCTGGCAGCGCAGTCAAAACGGCTGTTGACCCCGAGTCCCGCCTTCTACAACGCGCCGAGCCTCAAGCTCGCCAAGGCGCTTGTCGACCGCAGTTGTTTCGATCAGGTCTTCTTCGCCAATTCCGGCGCTGAAGCCAATGAGGGCGCGATCAAGCTTGCGCGCAAATACGGCGCGCTCCACAAGAACGGCGCGCACGAGATCATCACCTTCGCCGGCGGCTTCCACGGCCGCACGCTGGCGACCATGTCGGCGTCCGGCAAGAAGGCGTTTGAGCCGTTGTTTGAGCCGAAAGTACCGGGCTTTCGCAAAGCGCGGCTGAATGATCTGACCTCGGTCGAGGGGTTGATCACCTGCAAGACCGTCGCGGTGATGCTGGAGCCAATTCAGGGCGAGGCCGGCGTATGGCCCGCGACCGATCGGTTCCTGCAAGCGTTGCGCGCGCTGACCAGACAGCACGGGCTATTGCTGATCGTCGACGAGATCCAGACCGGCATCGGCCGCACCGGAAAACTCTTTCACTACGAACATGCCGGCATCGAGCCCGACATCATGACGCTCGGCAAAGGCATCGGCGGTGGCGTACCGCTGGCGGCGCTGCTGGCGAGCGAACCGGCTTCGTGTTTTGAACATGGCGATCAGGGCGGCACGTTCAACGGCAATCCGTTGATGTGCGCGGCGGGTCTGGCCGTGCTGGAGCGGGTCGGCTCGGCCGAATTCCTGCAATCGATCACCGAGGTCGGACGCTATCTCGAGAGCGAATTGCAGCGCTTGTCCACGCGGCACGGGCTTGGCGAGGTTCGCGGCCGCGGGCTTTTGCTGGCGCTTGACCTGAAACTTCCGATCGGCGCATCGATTGTGGCCCAGGCTTTCGAGGAAGGCCTGCTGCTGAATTCGCCGCAGCCGGATGCGTTGCGCTTCATGCCGGCGCTCAATGTCACGCGCGATGAGATCGGGGCGATGGTCGACGGGCTCGACCGAGTCCTGAAGAGATCAGGCACCGCACGGCTGGTGGCGTAGCCAAGGCGACTCCGGCAACGCATCACTCACGTCCTGGATGGCTTCGCCTGCGCGCCATGACGGGCTCCTTTACGGACGCATGATCGCGGCACCCGTCGTGGCGCGGCCTTCGAGGTCGATATGCGCCCTGGCGGCGTCTTTCAGGGCATAGGCATGGTTGATCGGTACATGCAGCTTGCCGTTGATGACGGCGGCAAACAGCGTATCGGCGCCCTCGAGCAACTCCTTGCGGGTGCTGATATAGTCGTTGAGTTTGGGTCGGGTCGCGAACAGCGAGCCGTGATTGTTGAGTTCGGCCAGCGCAAACGGCGGTACCGGGCCCGAGGCGTTGCCAAAACTCACGAACAGGCCGCGCGGCTTGATGCATGACAGCGAGCCCGGAAACGTGGTCTTGCCGACGCCGTCGTAGACGACGTCGCAGAGTTCGTTGCGGCTGATCTGTTTCACGCGTGCGACAAAATCCTCTTCGTTATAAAGAATGACGTGATCGCAGCCGTTGGCGAGCGCGAGGTCTGCCTTTGCCTTCGAGCCCACGGTACCGATCACATGCGCGCCGAGCGCCCTCGCCCATTGACACGCCAACAGTCCAATGCCGCCGGCCGCCGCGTGGATCAGCACCCGATGATGCGGCTCGACCTTGAAGGTCTTGTGCAGGAGGTACCAGACCGTCAGCCCCTTTAGCATCAGCACGGCCCCCTGCTCGTACGTGATGTGATCCGGCAGCTTGACCAGTTTTCCGCAGGGAATGTTGCGTTCCGAGGCGTAGGCGCCGAGATTGTGATAATAGGCAACGCGATCGCCGGGATGAAAATTGGTCACGCCCGGACCGACAGCCGTGACTTCGCCCGCAGCTTCATTGCCGACAATGAACGGCAGTCCCGGCGCCTTGTAGAGGCCGGTGCGATAGTAGACATCGATAAAATTGAGCCCGACGGCATGCTGGCGGATACGGACTTCGCCGGGTCCGGGCGCCGGCACGTCAATGGCCTCGTAAACCAGCGCTTCCGGCCCCCCAACCTTGTGCACACGCACGGCTTTTGTCATTTCGTCTCCTCCCGCGACATGACCCAATACCCAGGGTTCCGGTGAACGGAAAGCCATCGAGGCGGCATTGTCAACTCGATCGCGCCTGGGACCCGGTCTCCGAGCCTATTTGCCGGCCTTGTTGCGATTGCTCCTGGCCAGCACGTTGAACAGCTCGACCAGCGCAGAGAACGCTATGGCAAAATAGATATAGCCGCGCGGGATATGAAACTTGAATCCGTCGGCGACCAGCGCCACTCCGATCAGCACAAGGAACGCCAGCGCCAGCATCTTGGTGGTGGGATGCTCGGCCACGAACGCCGCGACCGGGCCCGACGATACGTACATGACGAAGCAGGCGATCACGACGGCGGCGATCATGATCTGCAGATCCTGCGCCATGCCGATCGCCGTGATGATGGAATCCAGCGAAAAAACCAGATCGATGACGATGATCTGCACGATCACCCAGGCGAACCCGCCGGCGTTCGGCGTTGTTGCGGTTGTACCCTCGTCACCCGCCTCGACCTCGCCGTGAATTTCGTGCGTCGCCTTGGCGATCAAAAACAGGCCGCCGCCGATCAGGATGATGTCGCGCCAGGAAAAGCCGATATTGGCGATCGTGAACACGTCCCGGGTCAGCCCGATCAGCCATACCAGCAGGCTCAGCAGCAGGATGCGGAACACCAGCGCCAGCGCCAGCCCGATTTGCCGGGCGCGCCTGGCCTGTGCCTGCGGTATTCGCGAGACCAGGACGGAGAGGAAAATCACATTGTCGATGCCGAGCACGATCTCGAGCGCGGTCAGCGTCAGCAGCGCCGCCCAGGTTTCCGGACTGGCCCACAATCCGATCATACCTTTTGTGACCTCAGCAGCCGGATAACCGCGTCGCTTCCGGCGATATAGACGGCGATCGCACAGAGTGCGGCGGTAACGATGGTGCCCGCATTGAAATCGTTGGCGAGCGTGTAGATTGCCAGCACCGCCCAAACCACAAGCAATGACATGGTCAATCCACGCAGCCGCACGACGCGTACCGGATGCAGTACGTGAAACGGCACAAAGGTCACGACGATCAGGACGGCAACGACCAGGCTGGACGTGGCGGGCGAAAGGTGCAGCAGGAACAGATAAAACGCCGCGGCGTTCCACAGTGCCGGGAATCCGCGAAAATGATTGTCCTCAGACTTCATGCGGCGATCGGCGAAATAAAGTGCGCTCGATACCACGATGCCGATACCGAGCAACGGCGCCGCCAGCGGCAGCAACAGGCCGCTCGCGGTGATCGCGTAGGCCGGTACAAAGACGTAAGCGACAAAATCGACCACCAGGTCGAGCACCTCGCCCGACCAGTTCGGCTGCACGTTGATGACGTCGAGCCGACGCGCGATCGGGCCATCGAGCGCATCGATCACCAACGCGATACCTAGCCAGGCGAACATCGCGGCCCAGTGTTCGCGCACGGCCTCAAGCTGCGCGAGCAACGCTATGCCGGCGCCCAACGCCGTGAGGACATGTACGGAGAAGGCCGCGGCCCGTGTTCCTGGCGACGCCGAAGTCGAACCCTGCTGAGTGTCGTGGTCCATTTGAGCTAAAGTGCTATCAGGAATCATACGCCTTTGCATATCGCCTGTTGCGGCGTTCCGCCGCGCAAATCCCGGCGAAGTCAACCGGCAAGGCCGCCCCTTGAAAATGCCGGCGGGAACGTCAATTGTCCTTGTATGAACAATACGCCCGTACCCTTCGACGTGGTTGTCATCGGCGGTGGCCCGACCGGTGTTGCGGCGGCCATCGCACTGGCGCAGACCGGCGCGAATACCGCGCTGATTGCCCGTCGCCTGCCCTATGCGGACAACCGCACCACCGCCCTGCTCGGCGCGACCATCGATTTCCTGGAGCGGATCGAGGTCTGGCCGAGTTGTCGCAACGAGGCCGCGCCACTGCAGACGATGCGCCTCGTCGACGACACCGGGCGGCTGATCCGCGCACCGGAAGTGAAGTTTTCATCGGCGGAAATCGGCTTCGATCAGTTCGGCTATAACATCCAGAACCAGGTGCTGATGGTGGCGCTGGAGCAGCGCGCTGCCGAGCTTCCGAACCTGACGCGGTTTGACGATGATGCTGCCACGATCGAGCCGGAAGAGTCGATGATCGCGGTTCGTACCGCCGGCGGGGCATCGCTGTCCGCGCAGCTTGCCGTCGGCGCCGACGGTCGGCAATCGCCGTCGCGTAAAGCCGCCGGCATCGCCGTCAGCCGCCGCGATCTCGGTCAGGCTGCCCTGACCTTCAACGTCAGCCATTCGCGGCCTCATCGAAATATCTCGACCGAGTTTCACACGCCTTCAGGCCCTTGCGTTTTCGTTCCGCTGCCTGGCGAACGTTGCAGCGTGGTGTGGGTTTCGGCGGCTAACCAGGCCGCACGGCTGCAGGCGATGACCGACGACGAATTGTCCGAGGCCGCCGAAGCTCAATCGCATTCCATCCTCGGTCGTCTGCGGATCGAGCCGGGGCGGAATTTGTTTCCACTTGCGATCGAAACATCCGCGCCATTTGCCCGCCATCGCATTGCGCTGGTCGGTGAAGCCGCGCATGTGCTGCCGCCGATCGGCGCACAGGGCCTCAACATGGGCCTGCGCGATGCCGCTGATATCGCCGATATCGTAAACGACGCGCGAGGAGCTGGCGACGATCCCGGCGCGCCGCATGTCCTTCGGCGCTACCATCAGGCACGCCGCGCGGACGTCGCGAGCCGGACCTTCGCGATTGACCTTGCGAACCGCTCGCTGCTCACCGATTTCCTGCCTGTGCAGTCGGCGCGCGCCGCCGGTATGCATCTGATCGGCGCGGTCGGGCCGCTGCGCCGGCTCGCGATGCGCGAGGGGCTCGCGCCATCGTGGCGGTCGCGCGCTCGCTGATCCCGCGTGGAAACCCGCCAGCCGGCCGGTATGCGATCAAATCGCGCTGCCAAAGGTTAATTCGTCAGTTTGCCTCTAGCATCGGCCTCAATCATGGTCTATTCGACGAGCCATGATAAAGACGCGTACCGCGAAGTTTCAGATCGGGCAGATCGTCCGTCACCGGGTGTTTTCGTTCCGGGGTGTGATTTTCGATATTGACCCGGAATTCAACAATACCGAGGAGTGGTGGCTGTCGATCCCCGAAAAGGTGCGCCCCCACAAGGATCAGCCATTTTATCATCTGCTGGCCGAGAACTCGGAATCGGAATACGTCGCCTACGTCTCCGAACAAAATTTGCTGGCTGACGATTCAGGCGAGCCGGTGCGGCATTCGCAGGTCGCGGAGATTTTCGTGAAGGACAAATCGGGCGGCTACCGGCCACGGAACCCGTCGTTGAACTAAAGATGGCCCTCCTTGTTTGCGAGTAGCGTGCCTCTATAAAAAAGGCGCCCCGATCGGGCGCCTTTTTGTTTCGAGATACCTTACCCTGAGCTCGGTTACTTCGCGGCTGGATTGGGAGCCGCGCCGTTCGGCTGAGCCGCCTGCTGGAGTTTCGCACGGGCTTCCTCAGCGCGCTTCTGCAATTCTTCCTGCAGCTTCCTCTGGTTCTCCTCAATCACTTTCGGGTCGGTGGCCGGGCCGTCGTAGGCCTTCGCAAAGCTGCTGCCGGTGTCCTTTTCCTGCAACGGCAGCGGCAAGGTCAGCGCCGCGTTGTTGGAATTGATCGCCTGGACCACCAGGTTCTGCCCTTTCTTCAAATTGGCGAGCAGTTCCGGAGTGACTTCATAATCGGACATGCAGCCATTGGGGAGGCAGAGCACAAAAGGGCTCTGCAACGGTGGATTGCTGTCGACGATGATGCGGGTGCCGTGCAATAGCTGCATGCCCAGCGGAACTGTGACCCGCAGAATTTTCTTTGGCTCGCCTTCGGGCTCGATGATCACGGCCGCGATGACCTGCTGGCCGGACTCGATGCGTCCGTCCTTGCCGGTGAAGCAAATCTGCTTGGCGTTGGCGTCCTGGGTCTTCACGCAGAACTTGGTCCAGGGCGCATAGATCAGCTGGGGCAGCGCCTGATCCTGGGGCTGGCCAGCCGGTGGAGCTCCCGCTGCAGGCGGCGCTGCCTGGGCGGGCGTGGCGGCCTTTGGTGCGGCCTTTGGCTTTGGCTTCGGCGCAGTGGCCGGAGCCTGAGCCAGAGCCTCGGCAGCGAAAAACGAGACTGCCAGTATCGTCGTAGCCAGCACGGCGAAAGCCCGCCCACGCGGCCTGACCGACGCCGCCAAGATACGGAAATTCATTGTGGAAAACCCTTTCTGAACGGGAGCACCCGAAACCGCCGCAGGCGCCGGAGACCTTGACCGTTTCGGCGGCTGTCTCCTTGCCAATTGAGGCGGATACGTGACAGGCCCTAGCATCTTGGTCGATTGCACGCCTTCATACAGGGGCGCGCGAAAAGATCAATGCCGACAAGCATCTTGACGCGTGCGGACGTCCAGGACGAACCGCTGTGATACACCTTCGGAAGTGAGCGATATCGAATCAAGGCGGTGCGACCTGTTGCGGGTTTTGAGCCCTTCGCGCGTCCGGGTCATGGCCTGTGGCCTGCTCGCCCTCGTCATGGCGGCAATCGGCACGGGCGCATCCTCCGCGAATCCCGTCTATGCGCTGGCCATGCACGGCAAGCCGGCACTGCCGGCCGATTTCAACCACATGCCCTATGCCAATCCCGACGCACCCAAGGGCGGTCGGCTGGTGCAAGGCCTGCTTGGAACCTTCGACAGCCTTAACCCGCTGATTGTCCGGGGGGTCGCGGTGCAGCAGATCCGGGGCAAGGAATTCGAGCGTGGCTATGTCTATGAAAGCCTGATGACGCGCGGCAATGATGAGCCCTTCACGCTGTACGGTCTGTTGGCCAGAAGTGTGGAAACCGACGATGCCAGGAGCTATGTCACCTTCCATCTCGATCCCCGGGCGCGTTTCTCGGACGGCCAGCCGGTCACGGCGGACGACGTGCTGTTTTCCTGGGCTTTGCTGCGCGAACATGGTCGCCCAAACCATCGCTATTATTATTCCAAGGTCGCAAAGGCCGGCGCGCCTGACCCGCTGACCGTGCGATTTGATTTTGGCGGCGTCCCTGATCGTGAACTGCCGCTGATCCTCGGCCTGATGCCGATCCTGCCCAGGCATGCCACCAACGTCGCGACCTTCGAGGAAACCTCGCTAGCGCCGCCGATCGGCAGTGGCCCCTATCGCGTCACCGACGTGAAACCCGGTGCCAGCGTCACTTTCACACGCAATCCCGATTATTGGGGCCGCGACCTGCCAGTGAACCGCGGCATGTGGAATTTCGACGAGATCAGGCTGGATTTCTATCGCGAGGCGAATGGCGAGTTTGAAGCCTTCAAACGCGGCCTGTACGATTTCCGCAACGAGACCGAACCGCTGCGCTGGCATGACGGCTATGACTTTCCCGCCGCGCGCGACGGGCGGGTGATCCGCGACACCATCAAGACCGGGGTGCCGGAACCATCGGAATACCTGGTGTTCAATACCAGGCGCCCGATGTTCTCCGATATCCGGGTGCGTCAGGCCCTGACGCTGTTGTTCGATTTCGAGTGGATCAACCGCAATTATTTTTTTGACCTCTACGCACGCTCCGCAGGTTTCTTCGCAGGCTCCGAATTGTCGGCCTATGGCCGCCCGGCCGACGATCTCGAACGCACGCTGCTCAAGCCGTTCGCATCGCATATTCCTGCCGATATTCTCGACGGCAGCTATCGCCTTCCCGTCACCGACGGCTCGGGCCGCGATCGTGACACGCTGCGCAGCGCTCTCTCCCTGCTGTCGCAGGCCGGCTACGACCTCGACGGCATGGTGTTGCGGCAACGTTCGACCGGAACACCCCTGGCCTTCGAAATCCTGGTCACTACCCGGGACCAGGAGCGCATCGCGCTGGCCTATCAGCGCGACCTCAGGCGAGCGGGCATCCAGGTCACGGTGCGTTCGGTCGATGCCGTCCAATTCGATCAGCGTCGGCTCGGCTTCGATTTCGACATGATCCAGAACCGCTGGGACCAGTCGTTATCGCCGGGCAACGAGCAATGGGTCTACTGGGGCAGCGCGGCCGCCGACAGCCAGGGCACGCGGAACTATATGGGGGCAAAAGATCCTGCGATCGACGCCATGATCGAAGCGCTGCTGGCGGCGCGCGAGCGTCCCGCTTTCGTTTCGGCGGTGCGCGCGCTCGACCGGGCCCTGATGTCGGGTTTCTATGCTATCCCCCTGTTTAACGTCAGGGAGCAATGGATCGCCCGCTGGAATCGGATAGAACGGCCCACGACCACCGCCTTGACGGGTTACCTGCCGGAGACGTGGTGGCAACGACCGGCGGCGCCATCCAGATGATCCCTCGCAAATGACCTTCCGCCCGTGATTCAGTCCAACACATCGCCGACAGTCGAGGGACTGTTTCGCCGCATTTTGGCGCGCCAGCCCGACGCGCTCGCGCTAATCGACCCGATCAATAAGCCGCGCGTCACCGGGCAAGCGGCCAGGCGCCTGACCTTCGCGCAGGCTGACCGCGCCATCTCGGCGCTGTCGGCGCATTTCATCGACTCCGGCCTGCCGGCCAATTCCGTCATCGCGATCCATTTGCCGAATACCGTCGAATTCATGCTGACTGTGCTGGCTGCCCATCGCGCCGGGCTGATCGTAGCCTTGCTGCCACAGCTCTGGCGCCAGGCTGAACTGACGGTGGCGCTCAATCGCACCGGCGCGCGCGCGGTCGTTACCATGAGCAGGATCGACGGTGTCAATCACGCGGATCTGGCCATGAACGCGGCGGCGGAAGCCTTTTCGATCCGCCATGTCTGCGGGTTCGGTGATGATCTGCCCGAAGGCATGGCGTCGCTCGACCACGTGCTCGCTCATCCCTCCGACACCACGCGCGCATTCATCCAGGACGGTCGCAAGGCGGCGGTGATCTCGTTCGACGTTACTGCCGACGGCTTTCGCGCGGTACCGCGCACGCATCTGAACCTGATCGCCGGAGGATTGGCGGTCTTCCTCGAAAGCAACGTGGCGCAGGGCCCCAGGATGATGTCGGCCTTCGCGCCATCGTCATTCGCGGGCCTGACCTCCTCATTGCTGGTCTGGCTGCTGGCCGGCGGCACGCTGTCGCTGCACCAACCTTTCGACGGCGACATTTTCGAGCAGCAGGTCAACAATGACAATTGCGATACGCTGGTGGTGCCCGCGCAATTGGCGTTGCGACTGGCCGAGAACGATTTGCCGGGACGCCTGCCGCGCGTGCGCCATGTGATCGGCCTGTGGCGTGCGCCGGAGCAGATTGCAAGTTCACCGACCTGGACCGCAGCGAATACGACCCTGACAGATATCTATCTGTTTGGCGAAGCCGGGCTGTTCGGCGCGCGTCGCGGCGCCGATGGCGCGCCTGCGCCGATCCTGCCGGGGCCTCACGGC
>JAGXAF010000293.1 GCA_018971675.1 Bradyrhizobium sp. | reverse complement strand
CATCCCCTTGACGAAGCTGACATAGTGGTTGCCGGCGCCGTCATAGTGAGGGCTGTGGACGTCGCCGGGCCTGTCGGCGTAAAGATGGTGCCGGCGATGATTGGCGACCCATTTGAGCACCGAGCCCTGCACCGCCATCGTGCCGATCGCACAGAAGAACGCTCTCATGACCGGACCGCAGCGAAAGCTTCGGTGCACGAGCAGGCGATGTATGCCTGCACCCATCCCGAACATGGTCAGCCAGAACATGCCGACGAAGACCGCAATCTCCACCCAGCCGATGCCTTCCATGATCGTCCAGACCACCGCGGCGATCGAACCGGCGTAAATAGTGCCCAACACGGCATAGGATTCGCGCAGCTTGGCGTCTATCACCGAACCGTCGACGATCACGCCCGGCGGCAGTCTTCCGATACTTTCCTCCGGCACCGAACTCCGAACTGCGATCATTCTAGCTGATCCGTTCATGGAAAATTAACTCTTCTGCGACGCACTGTACCGACGCAGGTCATTTCTAGCAAGGACTCGATGCATTGATCACGGGCGCGTTCCTGACCGGCGGCGGGCTGTCGCAAACCTCCTAAGCAACGACCAGCCTGTCGAGGCTTACTTCAAGTTCCGCCTTTTCGGATTCGAGCCGCGTCAACCGCTCGCGGATCGCGTTGATTTCGCGACCACGCTCCACAATCTCGAATGGATCAGGCCATTCCTTCGTCACTGTCGCATATCCAGTCGGGCTCCGGCGTTCGATCTCGGTCTCGACCTCGCGCCAGACGTTGGCACCGCGTTGCTTGGCGGAACAGGTGTCGAGCAGGCGCGCGTCATCCGACCGCGGTTCAGGTATGGACATTGCATCGGGCCTTCCATGCAAGGCAGGAAGCGGATGCCTATATGCGCGGAGCACCGCGACCTGCGACCTGCGACCTGACCAGATGGCGAGGGGATGGCGGTCCTAACCGTCAGACCAGTAGGAAGCGCGGCTCGGTGCGGCAATATCCGGGTATCGAACGCCCCGAAGGGCCGAACCCAGGAGTCAGTGATGAGCCAATTCGATCTTGCTGCTTTTTCCGACGCGGTTGCCGGCATTGCCGAACGGGCCGCTCCGATGACCGCCAGTTTTGCGACCGAGCATGGCCGCACGGCCACGGCCTTCCATTGGGGCGATGGTTTCTACGTCGCTGCCGAGGAGGCCGTCGAGCCGGACGAGGCGTTGCGACTTTCGCTCGCGTCCGGCGAGACGGTGAGCGCCGAACTGATCGGCCGCGACCCGTCGACCGGCATCGCACTGCTGAAATCGGCGCCGGCTGCCGTCGCTCCCGTTCTTGACAAAGCCGGCCCGGTGCGGCCCGGCCACATCATCGTCGCGGCGGGGCGCGATGGCGCTTCGCCGCTCGCGGTGCTCGGAACGGTGGGCGAGGTCGGGCCGGCATGGCGCTCGCTGCGCGGCGGCACCATCGATCGCCGGATCAATCTGGCGGTGATGACGGGAGGACGCTTCGAAGGCGGGCCGGTGCTGGACGCCGGGGGCGGACTGGTCGGGATGTTGCTGTTCGGTCCGCGGCGACGCGTTCTGGTCATCCCCTACGAGACGATCGAGCGCACGGTCGCGGCGCTGAAGAGCAAGGGCCATGTCGTGCGCGGCTATCTCGGCGCCGGGTTTCATCCGATCCGCCATGCCGATATCCAGGGCGCCGTCGTTGTCAGCCTTGATGAGCAAGGGCCGGCGAAAGCGGCCGGCATTGTGCTTGGCGACATCGTCATCAGCTGGAACGGCGAGAAAGTGCGCGGGCCACGCGAACTGATCCGCAAGCTGGGACCGGATAGCGCGGGCACCACGGTGACGCTTGGCGTGCTGCGTGGCGGCGAGGCGCGCGATGTGACCGTCGCCATCGGGGAGAAGCCGCTGAGTTGAGCAGCACAAGGCACAACGATGCGCGCGAGACATGGCGACGATGACGGTCTGCTGATCCTGGTCGCGCTCGGCGACGTCGAGCGCGGCGAGCGTCTTATGACGTCACTCGCTGCTTTGGGCGGCATCACCACGCTGACGCAGGAGGATATCGCCGCTGGCGACCATGTGGACGTCGCAATTGTCGACGATGTGGCGACGCTCGAAGCCCTGCCGCCGGGCACACCGGTCGTGATGGTTTCGAATCGCCATGGCTGGGCGATACCCGCCGTTGTCGCCGTTACCCTGCGGGCGGATTCCGATCCAATCCTGATCGGAGCTGCCGCGCGTCTCGCCGCAGCCGGTTATCGAATGGCCGAAGGCGCGGCCGATGCTTCGGTGGGTCTGCCTCGCGAGGCGGAGAACGGCGCCGCCAGCGATTCCGATGAGGTCGGAGGAAGCCTGCCGGTACAGCTGTCGCCGCGCGAGGCGGAGGTGCTGGCGCTGCTTGCCGAAGGCGCGCCGAACAAGGTGATCGCCCGACGGCTCGATATCTCGATCCACACCGTCAAGTTCCACGTCGCTGCGATACTGGTGAAGCTGGGCGCTGCCAATCGCACCGACGCCATCGCGATCGCCATGCGGCAGGGGCTGGTGCTGGTCTAGCGCCGGACATCTGAGGCATCCGCCCTCACCGCCCTTCGGGTGCGGCTTAATGCGACTTTGTGTATTTCCAATACCGCTCACGTAGCCGTCAAGATATGCCCGACCTGAACCCATGAGCCACAGGTGAGAGAACTAACTTCGCTGTCAGATTCTGTCGCATTTGTCAGTTGAACTCGTTGGATCATTTGGGTCTGCTGTTGCCTTCTTCTTGCGATGGTATCACTCGCAGCAATTCAACCACGGAGGAATTGCGATGAACAACAAACTCCTCAAATACCTGATGGCTGGTGTACTTGGCACAACGCTTTCTATTGCGTCACCGGCGCTCGCTTTTCACGGTGGAGGCGGCGGCATGGGAGGCGGGGCGCATTTCGGCGGCGGTGGCATGCATTTCAGTGGCGTGGGAGGAGCAGCGCATTTCAGCGCCATGGGTAGCGGTACGCACTTCGGAGGCATGCATTTCAACGGCGGGCACTTCGCGGCCACGCCCTTTGCACATGCTGGATTCTCGCCTCGGTTTTCAAGGTTCTCATTCCGAGACCGGGACCATTTCTTCCATCACCGCTTCCATCGCTTTGCGTTCGTCGGCGCGCCGTTCATCTACGCCACCGACTACTACTACGACGACTGCTGGCGCAGGGTCTTGACGCGATATGGATGGCATTGGACCAACGTCTGCGTCGGCTATGGCTACTACTAGAGCGTTTTCGAGCGAAGCATGCCCGCGGACTTGATCCGTGGGTGGATACCGGTTCGCGTAAAAAAAACGCGTCAAAACAACAATCCAGAGCCCCGTTCCGATTCCATCGGAACGGAAAAGGCTCTGGCGCTTGTTGAAGCGTATCCGCG
>JAGXAF010000292.1 GCA_018971675.1 Bradyrhizobium sp. | reverse complement strand
AATTTCGGCCCCGGCGTGCTCGACCGCATGGGATTTCCCTGGGAGAAGATCCACAGCCTCAATCCGAAGATGATCGTGGCCTCGATCAAGGGTTTCGGCCCCGGTCCGTACGAGGATTGCAAGGTCTATGAGAACGTCGCGCAATGCACCGGCGGCGCGGCATCGACCACGGGCTTCCGCGACGGCCTGCCGCTGGTCACCGGCGCGCAGATCGGCGACAGCGGCACCGGCCTGCATCTGGCGCTCGGCATCGTCGCCGCGCTCTACCAGCGCACCATGACCGGCCAGGGCCAGAAGGTCACCGCCGCGATGCAGGACGGCGTGCTCAACCTCTCGCGCGTCAAGCTGCGCGACCAGCAGCGCCTCGCCCATGGTCCGCTCAGGGAATACAGCCAGTTCGGCGAAGGCATTCCGTTTGGCGACGCGACGCCGCGCGCCGGCAACGATTCCGGCGGTGGTCAGCCCGGCCGGATCCTGAAGTGCAAGGGCTGGGAGAGCGATCCCAACGCCTACATCTATTTCATCACCCAGGCCCCGGTCTGGGAGAAGATCTGCGACGTGATCGGCGAACCCGGCTGGAAGACGCATCCTGATTACGCCAAGCCGCCTGCCCGGCTGCCGCGGCTGAACGAGATCTTCGCCCGCATCGAACTCTGGACCATGACCAAGACCAAGTTCGAGGCGATGGAAATCCTCAACAAGGACGACATTCCCTGCGGTCCGATCCTGTCGATGAAGGAACTGGCGGAAGATCCATCGCTGCGCGCCACCGGCACCGTGGTCGAGATCGATCATCCCGTCCGCGGCAAATATCTGTCGGTCGGCAACCCGATCAAGCTTTCCGATAGTCCGACCGAGGTGAAGCGCTCGCCGCTGCTCGGCGAGCATACCGACGAAATCCTGCGCCAGGTGCTCGGCTTCAGCGATCTCCAGGTGGCCGAGATCCACGATTCCGGCGCGCTCGATCCGCCGCGCAAACAGGCCGCCGAATAAGCGGTTCCAAAAGGACTTCCGAGTTCAATGACTGCTGAAGGCCTGAACGAAACGCCGAACCCGCGAATGCGCATGCGACATGGATAATGGGCGGAAGTAGGGCTTGCGCTCCGGCATATCGCCTACAAGACTGGTCGGAATGGTAACGCTCGGTTGAAGAGAAGCGTGCCTTGGCAGGGAGGAAACATGGCCACCAATCCACAACCCGCAATAACGCCGATGGCGGAAGCCCCGTATTATCGCTGGATGCAGCTGGTGATGGGTCTGGTCTGCATGGCGATGATCGCAAACCTGCAATATGGCTGGACTCTGTTCGTCGATCCGATCGACGCCAAATTTCACTGGGGCCGCCCCGCGATCCAGATCGCCTTCACCCTGTTCGTGGTGACGGAGACCTGGCTGGTTCCGATCGAAGCGTGGTTCGTCGACAGATTTGGCCCTGGCGTCGTCGTCAAGTTTGGCGCGCTGATGATCACGCTGGCCTGGGTGCTGAACTCCTACGCCAACTCGTTGCCGCTGCTTTACATCGGCGCCATCTTCGGCGGCATCGGCGCCGGCTCGGTGTACGGAACCTGCGTCGGCAATGCGCTGAAATGGTTTCCGGATCATCGCGGCTTCGCCGCGGGCCTGACCGCCGCCGGTTTCGGCGCGGGAGCTGCGATCACGGTGGTCCCGATCGCCCACATGATCGCCACCAGCGGCTACCAGCAGGCCTTTTTCTCCTTCGGCATCGGACAAGGCCTGGTCGTGTTCGTGCTCGCCTTCTTCCTGCGCAAGCCGTCGCGGGCGGTGCCGGCGAAGAGGAAGAAACTCAACCTGCCGCAAACCGCGATCGACTTCACGCCGCCGCAGGTGATGGGCAGCCCGATCTTCTGGGTGATGTATCTGGTGTTCGTGATGGTCGCCGCCGGCGGCCTGATGGCGGCGGCCCAGATCGCCCCGATCGCGCACGACTTCAAGATCGCCAATGTGCCGGTGAGCATGCTCGGCTTCCAGATGGCGGCATTGACCTTTGCGATTTCGCTCGACCGGATCGTCGACGGTTTCGGCCGCCCGTTCTTCGGATTCGTTTCCGACCGCATCGGTCGCGAGAACACCATGTTCATCGCATTCACGACCGGCGCGGCCATGCTGCTGACGCTGTCGATGTACGGCCACATCCCGGTCGTGTTCGTGCTGGCGACCGCGGTCTATTTCGGTGTGTTCGGCGAAATCTACAGCCTGTTTCCCGCAACCAGCGGCGATACCTTCGGCGTCAAATACGCCACCACCAATAACGGCATGCTCTACACCGCCAAGGGCACCGCATCGCTGCTGGTGCCGCTCGCGAGTATCGTCGCCAGGGATTTCGGCTGGCAGGCGGTGTTCATGATCGCGGTCGCCCTCAACGCCACCGCGGCGCTGCTGGCGATCTTCGTGATCAAGCCGATGCGGCGCAGCTTCATCATGGGCCATGAAGCCACCGCAGGGACCGCCGCGCGAAAGATCACCGCAGCCTGACGCCGATCCGCTCCGCCGTTCCGGAAGGCGCATTCGCTGCGCCTTCCCCTCCTTTGCTGCCTCGCGCTGAGCGGATGCAAAATGCCGCAAGAAAGATTTCCACCGGCCGACATTGGCCGTGTTATCATTGATGTCGAACAACGTCAGTAATGCTGCCGTTTTTGCGGGAATCTGTCTTGAGGGTCTCAAATTGATAGCTGGAATAATAATGTATACCAAACTCGCGCCCGTTCGGAACATCCCATCGCTTACCTGGTGGAGGCGAGGATGAAAGTCGCAGACATCCTGCGCAAGAAGACCCCGCGCGTCGCGACGATCCGGATGGACGAAACGGTCGCCATTGCCGCCCAGCTGATGCGCGCCAGCGATATCAGCGCGCTGGTGGTCAAGGATGTGGTGAAGACCGAAGGCAATACCGCAGTCGGCATGTTCACCGAACGCGACGTGGTGCGCGCCATCGCCAAGCACGGCGCGGCCGGCGTCAACGTCAAGGTGTCGCAGCTCATCTCGGTGCAGCAACTGGTGTCGTGCAGTTCGAGTGATACGCTCGAGCACGTCCGTCACCTCATGAACAAGAAACACATCCGGCACCTGCCGGTGATCGACAATTACAGCCTGGTCGGCGTCGTCAGCATCCGCGATCTGACGGCCGCGTTCGAGGAGACGGCGGCCGTTCCGGCCTGAACCCGCCGCCGCGGTTCTGCGCCACGGCAATAAAAGTCCCGCTTTTTGCATGATGCGGCGCTCGCAAGCGCCCTGCCCGATGGACTTTTGCCGGGCATGCCGTCATCCTGCCTCCCAAAAAAACGGCAAGCCCGGCGCGCCCGCGCGGGCGTGACCATTCGGGGAGAGCCATGTTCAAAACGCGATTCACCGGGCTTGCCGGTATCGGGCATTCGATCGTGCAAGGCGGCATGCC
>JAGXAF010000055.1 GCA_018971675.1 Bradyrhizobium sp. | reverse complement strand
GGGGCTCTAGATTCTCGTTTTGACGCGCTTTCTTTACGCGAACCGGTAGCTGCTTCGCTCAAAAACGCTCTAGTAGCAGCGATCGAAACGGACCGGCAGCCGGATCTGGGGAGCACCGAGCGATGAAGGAATGCACTGCGACCGAAGCAACCGGCGCCGTCACCGGCGGATTGCGTATCATCCTGCGCCTCGAAGGGCTGGCGCTGTTCGCCGGCATGACACTGCTGTACGCGATCTGGGGCGGCTCGTGGTGGGTCTATTTCATCCTGTTCCTGATGCCGGATATCAGCTTTGCGGCTTATTTGTCAGGGCCCCGGTTCGGCGCCGCGATCTATAACGCCATGCACAGCTATCTGATACCGGTCCCGCTGATGGTGGCGGGATTTGGCCTGCAGGCCCCACTGCTGCTCTCGGTCGGATTCATCTGGCTTGCCCATATCGGCATCGATCGCGCGCTGGGCTATGGCCTGAAATACAGCACGGGGTTTGCCTTCACCCATCTCGGCCGCATCGGCAAAGCCGGGCTGGCGGCGCCCGAACCAAACCGGCTTCCCGGCGGCTCTTGACGCCTGCTAGCGAATGCGCCCCGACAGCCGCAGCACGAAGATCAGGACCTCCGCCACCGCCTTGTAGAGTTCGGCGGGGATTTCATCGCCGAGTTCGACCTTCGACAACGCACCGGCCAGCACCTCATTCTCCTCGATCGGGATGCCATGCTCCCTGGCGACCTCGATGATCTTCTCGCCGATGCTGCCCTTGCCCTTGGCGACCACGCGCGGCGCGCCGCTCCGGTCGTAATGCAGCGCGACCGCCAACTGCCGTTTGCCGGGCTCGTTCATAGCGCCCGATCCAGGAAATGCCCGGCCTTGGCCAGGACCTGTTGCGACGGCGCGCCGTCGCGGATCACGATATCGCCCGGCTGCAACTCGGCACGGCTCAGCGCTTGGCTGAGTTGCGAAACGCCGGCGCGCAATTGATCGGCGGTCGCCGGCCGCTCGGCCCACATCCGCACCGACGTGCGATCGCCGCTCAGGCTCACCAGCGCATGCACGGGGCCGGCAGGCTCCACATCGAGCGTAAATCGCGCGCGCCAGGCCCGACTGGCGGCCTCGGCCTCGGGGGCCGTGCTGCCATCTCGCGAAATCTCGAACTGCGCCATCGCCGTGCCCTGCGGCGTGACGAACGGAATTTCAAAATTCCAGCGCGGCGGAGCCGAATCGATGCGCCCGGTCGCGGGATCGACCTGATCCGGCAATGAGGCCACCTGCAGCAACATCTGCCGCGCGATCGCGCCGTCGGTATCGGTCAAGAGATGATGCAGGGCAGTATCGAGCGGAGCACCGGGAGCCAGCGTCGCCAGTGCCACCGGCTGCGCCGCGGGCAACGCGCCGCCGATCGGCGGCGGCGGTGTATTGGTGTGGGCAAATTCGGCGTCGTCGATATTCGGAACGCGTGCACCAGCTACCGACGGCAGCAGCGACAGCATCATGCCGATGTCGACCGCCAGTCGCGAGGCATTTCCGGCGGCAAGCGACGTTGCCAGCGGACCCGCCTGCATTGCCTCCTGCAGCAGGTTGAGTGCTGCGCTACTGGCAGCGACGCGCGCCGCGGCATCCGCGGGATTTGCCGCCGGCGCCAGCACCGAGGCGGCCGCCGCGCTGAACTCGAGCAGACCTTGCGGAATTTCCCGTGCCGCGCTTTGCGGCAAGGCACTCGACAGCGCGATATCCGGCGCGAGCAGCGGCGCCGGCGATACGTTCTCCGGCTCGGCCCCGGCGGTAATGATGACCGACGACGGCACGGCAAGCCGTTGACCGGCGCCCTGCTCCAGCAGAATGGTCGCAGGCGCCGCGTTGGCCGGCGCCATCACGGTCGTGGCCTGCGGATCGTCTGAGGGCACCAGCGGCGCGGCATTTGCTGTGGCTGTTGCCGCCGCAGTCGGGGCCGAGGCCGACGCATCGATCGCCGAATTCAGCACCTGGCGCAGCACGATCAGCGCCGCCTTGAGGTCAGGCGCGCCGGAGGCTACCGAGCCCCGCGCCAACGACACCTCGAGAAACAAGCCGGAGTTCTGGAACGCCTGACTGATGTCGTTGCCAGTCAGGCCCTGGTCGGGATTGACCTGTTGCGCCAGCACCTGGATGGCAGCCTGCAGCACCGGCAGCGGCAGGTTTCCGGCGCCGGTCGCAACGCCGAGATTGGCGAACAGCGGCGCGAGGCTGGTTTGTTGCGCCGCTGCGGTCTCCGCCGCGGCCGACACCGCAAGCGCCTGCAAGGTCGTGAGTTGATTCTGCGGCGCAGCAGCCGCGGCGGGTGCGGTGACGTTGCCTGCCGCCGCCAGGAGTGCGGCATCGGAGCTGGCATTGACAACGGCCGCATTGGCCAGGCTAGCGGCGATGGCGGCCTCGTTGACGACCGCAAGGTTGATCGTGCCGTTGGCGGCTTGCGATACCGAAAGCTGCAACGTCTGACCGGCCTGCAATGGCACCTGCGAAACCACGACGAGCGACTGGCCGCCAATCGCGATCTGCACATGGTCGCCGCCAAGGAGTTGCAGCACCTGGGCATTGATCACGGTGCCCGGCTGCAAGACGATGTCGCCTGCAACCCCATTGGCTGCAGGGACCTGCCCCGCAACGCCTTGCGCGGCCGAGGATGCAGCTTGGTTGAGGACGATCGACATGGGCAAGGGCCGGCCAGGCTCTGACGGGGCAACTGGTAGCCAACGCTACCGCGCTGGTCGTAAACCTTGCGTTAACCGACCGTACACTCGCCGCTTCGAATCAAGCCTTCGAATTCATCTCCTTGTTCAGCGACCTCAGCACATCGGCTGCGGCTCTGAAATCGACCAGGCGGGCCGCACGGCGTGCCGCAACCTCCTCGTCAATGCCCCATTTTTCGCTGTTCCAATCCTCGTCGACATGGGCGGCGGCCCAGACCTGGTCGGGATCGAGCCGGCCGTAGTTCAGCGCCAGCGCCAGCAGTGCCGAGCCGGTCAGGGTCGTGACCACGTGGAGGGCCGCGATCGACCAGGGATTCCGCGGCAGCGCCGCGCGGGCGGCGGCGATCGCCTGCTCGGGCTGACGGACATGCACGACGCCTTCGGTGAGGATAAAATGGGCGCCCAGCGTATCGGCCGCCCAGAACAGCACCGGATCCCACAGCGCGGCCTCCCGTGCCACCAACGCCTCCGGATGCGCGGCGCGATAAAACAACAGATCCGAGCCGAGATATTTCGCGACGTCCTCGGCGACCGCATCGACCCGGTCGACCACAGCCTCGGCGATGCTGTTGGCGAACCGCGTCAACGGCATGGTCAGGGGATTGATGATGTCAAGTTGGGCATTCCATTCGGCGGCAATGCCATCGGCAATGTCCGAGGTCGGCGCCAGTAGCGGACGGCCCGAAGGCGTGCGCACCGGTTTGCCATCGAGCGTGACGGCAAAGCCATCCGGTATCGCGTCGACGCCGGCCGACGTGTAGAAACGCTTGCGCTGCGGCCCGCGCGTCGTACGCCTGACCGCTTCTTCCGGATCGAGCGGCGATTGGCCCGCGACTTGGTCGAATAATTCACGCATGCCGGCTTTGTTTGTCCTGATCGTTTCGACGCAGGATAGGATAAGGCGGGACGCGAATAAAGCGAGCCGGCATCGACCTCTATCCGGACCGGGATGCCTACTCTTCCGGCGCGTTCTCGATCGGATCAAACCGGTCGGCCTCGAGACCGAGCAGGTTCCACGATTGCAGCATGTGCGGCGGCAGCGGCGCGGTGACGTCGATGACGCCGCCGCGCGGGTGCGGGATCACGATCCGGCGCGCCAGAAGATGCAGCCGGTTCTGCAGTCCGCCCGGCAATTCCCAGTTTTCCTTGTTGAAATATTTGGGATCGCCGACGATGGCGTGGCCGATATGCGCCATATGCGCGCGCAATTGGTGGGTGCGGCCGGTGACCGGTTTCAACGATACCCACGCAAGCTTCTGCGCCGAGGTCTCGACCACGGCATAATAGGTCACGGCATGGCTGGCGCCTTCGTCGCCATGGGCCGCGATCCGCATGATCGTGTCTTCCTCGCTCTCCTCCCTGGCGAGATAGGTCGAGATGCGGCCCTGCTTCGGCTTCGGCACCCCGGCGACCAAGGCCCAATAGATCTTGCGCGCCGAGCGATGGCGAAACGATCCGGTCAACGCAGTGGCGGCGAAACGGGTTTTTGCGATCAGCAGACAACCCGCGGTTTCCTTGTCGAGCCGATGCACCAGACGCGGCTTCTGCCCCCTGGCGTCGCGCATCACTTCCAGCATCTGGTCGACATGGCGCGTGGTGCCCGAACCACCCTGCACCGCAAGGCCGGCCGGCTTGTTCAGCACCATGACATCGGCATCCTCGAACAGGGTCATGTCCTTCAACGCGGCGAGCGTCTTGCTCCCGGCTTCGGAGAGCTGACCGACCGCCCTGGGCGCATCGAGCTTCAGCGGGGGAATGCGGACGCTTTGCCCCTCCGCCAGCCGGTCCTTGCTGTCGGCGCGCTTGCCGTTGACCCGTAACTCGCCTTTGCGAACGATGCGCTGGATGTGGGAGAACGACAGACCGGGAAAGCGCGCCTCGAGGAAGCGGTCGACGCGCATGTTGTTCTCGTCGGCGGTCACCACGACGGTCTGCACCTTTGCAGGCAGCAACGGCGGCTCGGCCGCGACCTTCTCGGGTTGCGGCGCGCGCCGTCCGGAAACCCGCGCATCCGCCTTGCGGTCGCCGTACGGAGGATTGCGATCAGGGCGCGCGCCCTTCGAGCGCTCCCTCCTGGGGCGGTCTCCCGGTGCGCCCGACTTTGCAAGGGGCCTCTTGTCGCGGCGGCTCATGGTTCCTCTAGCTCCGGATGAGGCCGTTGGGTAGCGCAAAAGCAGCGAATCGTCACCGCGTTATCGCACCTTCCCGGCGAGAATGACCGCGACTTTCCGGTTGTCCTCGACGCTCAGGCGACAGTGATCGGGGCCGACGCCGCCGGGCTGACGTTTGTCCACGGCTAGCTGCGCTCCCTGCGCAGCTTCGCCCAATAATCCAGCCGCTTGCGGATCTCACGCTCGAAGCCGCGATCGGGCGGATCATAAAAGGTCTGACGCCCCAGCAGCTCCGGGAAATAGTCCTGACCCGAAAATGCATCGGGCATGTCGTGGTCATATTCATAGCCCGAACCATAGCCTTCCGATTTCATCAACCCGGTCGGCGAATTCAGGATGTGCTTGGGCGGCAGCAGCGAACCGCCTTCTTTTGCCGCGCGCATCGCCGCGCCAAACGCCTTGTAGGCGGCGTTCGATTTCGGCGCGGTGGCAAGGTAAATCACGGCCTGCGCAATCGCGAGCTCGCCTTCGGGATGGCCGAGGAAATCATAGGCATCCTTGGCCGCATTGCAGATCACCAGTGCTTGCGGATCGGCAAGCCCGATGTCCTCGACCGCCATCCGCACCAGCCGCCGCGCCAGGAATAGCGGGTCTTCACCGGCATCCATCATGCGCGCAAGATAGTACAGGGCGGCATCGGGATCGGAGCCGCGGACGGATTTATGCAGCGCCGAAATCAGGTTGTAATGGCCGTCGGCGGATTTGTCGTAGATCGGCGCGCGGCGCTGCAGGATATCCTGCAACTGCGCGGCATTGAATGTCTCGCCCTCGCGCGCGGAACGCCAGACCTCTTCGGCGAGCGTCAGCGCGGCGCGGCCGTCGCCATCGGCCATCCGCCCCAGCACGGCGCGTGCTTCGGCATCGAGCGGCAATTTCTTGCCCTCGATGGCTTCGGCATGCGCGAAAAGCTTTTCGACCGCCACGGGGTCGAGCGAATGGAACACCAACACGCGCGCGCGGGACAAAAGAGCGGCATTGAGTTCGAACGAGGGATTTTCAGTGGTCGCGCCCACCAGCACCACAGTGCCGTCTTCCATCACCGGCAAAAATGAATCCTGCTGGGCGCGATTGAAGCGATGCACCTCGTCGACGAACAACAGCGTCCCCGTGCCGGTCTCACGGCGGGCGCGCGCGGCGTCGAACGCCTTCTTCAAATCGGCGACGCCGGAAAAGACCGCCGAGATCTGCTCGAAGTGCAGTTCGGTCGCGTCCGCCAGCAGGCGGGCCACCGTGGTCTTGCCGGTGCCGGGCGGGCCCCAGAACACCAGCGAACCCAGCGTACGCGTCGCCAGCATGCGGGTCAGCGCGCCATCAGGCCCCAATATGTGATCCTGACCAACCACGTCGGACAGCGTACGCGGACGCAATCTGTCGGGAAGCGGATGCGGCGCATCGCGCTCCATGCCGGCGGCGGCGAACAGGGTTCCTGTCTGTTGCCGGCGCTTTGGACTCATCCGCTCAGCGTGACGTTGATCTGCTGGCCGCTACGCATCAAGGTAATGCGCCAGACCCGCGAGGGCTCCCGCGTCGCCTTCTCGAGATCGCTGGTCCTGGCAATCTTCTGGCTGTTGACGGCCAGGATGATATCGCCCTTCTGGAATCCGAGATTGGCGGAGGTGCTGTCTTCCGCGATATCGGTCACCACGACGCCCTCGGTGTCCGAATCGAGGTGCAACTCATCGGCAAGCGCCGGCGAGATGTTGGCGACCCTGGCGCCCTGGAACGGCGAGCGCGAAGTCAGCACGATTTCGCTGCGGCCGGAATCCGGCGCGGTTTCCAGCGCGATCGTCAGCTTCAGGGCTTTCCCGGCCCGCTGCACATCGATCTGCGCCGAGCCGCCGATCGGCCGGGTCGCGAAACGAAAGTCGAACGCGTTGGGGTCATCGATCTCCTGCCCGTCGATCCCGACGATCAAGTCGGACACTTTCAATCCAGCCTTCGCCGCCGGGCTGCCGGGTACGACACTGGAAACCAGCGCGCCATTGGGAAGTTTCAGCCCGAGCGTCTCGGCGATTTCCGGCGTTATCGCCTGCAGCCGTGCGCCGAGCCACGGCCGTTTGACGGCTTTGAAACCGCTCTTGGCGGAGGCAACCACGACGCGCACCATGTTGGCAGGGATCGCAAAGCCGATGCCTTGCGAACCGCCGGAGCGCGAAAAGATCGCAGTGTTGATGCCGGCGAGCTTACCGTTCATGTCGACCAGCGCGCCGCCCGAATTGCCGGGATTGATCGGCGCATCGGTCTGAATGAAGAACTGATAGTCGGTGATGCCGACCTGGGTGCGCGCCAACGCCGAGATGATGCCGTGCGTTACGGTCTGCCCGACGCCGAAAGGATTGCCGATCGCAAGCACCACGTCACCCACCATCAGTTCGTCGGAATTATCGAAATCGAGCGTCGGGAATTTCTCGTGAGTGTCCTTTAACCGCAACACCGCGAGATCGCTGCGAGGATCCTTCAGCACGATCTCGGCCTCGAATTCGCGCTTGTCCGATAGCGATACCTTGACCTGGTCGGCGCCCTCGATGACGTGGACGTTGGTGACGACGAGGCCCGAGGGATCGACCATCACGCCCGATCCCAGCGAGCGCTGCATCTGTTCCGGCTGGTTGCCGGGAACGCCGAAGAAGCGGCGGAAGATCGGGTCATCCAGCAACGGATTGCGGTTCTGCACCACCTTGGTGGCGAAGACGTTGACCACCGCGGGCTGCACGCGCTGCACGATCGGCGCGTAGGAAAGCCTGAGCTCGGCCGGCGACGATGGTACGCGGCGATCCTGGGCCAGGGAGGGGGTCGCAGCGGCCAGCGACAGTAACAGGACCGTGAGAAGACGAAGCACGTTCATGAAAGGATTCCCGGAAGCTGGTGAGGGTAATATAGGCCGTTGGATTAACCAATAGCAGTGACCGGGACCGCACTTGAAGTCGATTCGCGACCGCATCGACATGATAGGAAAGATGGCCTTGGCGGCAAACCTGCAATTGCCCTGACGAAGCCGCGCCTGGATCGCGGGAACGCCGGTGGTTCGGCCGGGTACAAGGAACCGCACTATGAAAGCCGTCGGCTACAGAAAGTCGCTTCCGAGCACAATCTGCTCAACGACGTCGCCGATTTTATTGCCCACCACGCCCGATCAGACCTTCGGGACAATCAACGCCGCCAGCCTCAAGCGCGCGCACGCGCTTGCTGGAGTCCGGTAAGTCGCGCGGCAAGATCGTGCCGGAGGGATGGTAAGCGGCCGCGAGGGCGTCTAGGCCGCCTTTGGAACGGTTCAGGCGGCGTCCGCGGCCGTTTCCTGCACAGGGCCCGAGTCCAGGCCCTTGGCGGCGACATCGCGGTCGACGAACTCGATCACCGCCATCGGCGCGTTGTCGCCGTAACGGAAACCTGCCTTGATGATGCGGGTGTAGCCACCGTGGCGTTCCTTGTAGCGGACGGCGAGAACGTCGAACAGTTTTTTGGCCTGGTCGGGGTCGCGCATTTCACTGATGGCCTGACGGCGCATCGCCAGACCGCCCTTCTTGCCAAGCGTGACCAGCTTCTCCACGATCGGGCGCAATTCCTTCGCCTTCGGCAGCGTGGTGACGATCTGCTCGTGCTTGATCAACGCCGCGCACATATTGGCAAACATCGCGCGCCGGTGCTCGGCGGTGCGGTTGAGTTTGCGATGAACCTTGCCGTGACGCATGATCTGATCCTCAAATTGCCTTGGTCGCGACGGTTCGTCGGACTTGTTGCTCAGGTGGGCCGCCTGCGTTCGCCCGTGATGTGGTGGCCGGATGCCCCGCCCACCGAGACGTCAGCTCAGTAGTGATCCTCGAAGCGCTTGGCCAGTTCGTCGATATTCTCCGGCGGCCACCCCGGAACTTCCATGCCGAGATGCAGGCCCATCTGGGCCAGCACTTCCTTGATCTCATTGAGCGACTTGCGGCCGAAGTTCGGGGTGCGGAGCATTTCCGCCTCCGACTTCTGCACGAGATCGCCGATGTAGACGATGTTGTCGTTCTTCAGGCAGTTCGCCGAACGCACCGACAGTTCGAGTTCGTCGACCTTCTTGAGGAATGCCGGGTTGAACGCGAGATCGGGAATGATCTCCTGCGCCACTTCCTTGCGCGGCTCTTCGAAGTTGACGAAGACGTTGAGCTGATCCTGGAGGATGCGCGCGGCATAGGCCACCGCATCATCCGGGCTGATCGCGCCGTTGGTCTCGATCGTCATGGTCAGCTTGTCGTAGTCGAGGATCTGGCCCTCACGGGTGTTCTCGACCTTGTAGGAGACCTTGCGGACCGGCGAGAACAGGCTGTCGACCGGGATCAGGCCGATCGGCGCGTCCTCGGGACGGTTGCGCTCGGCGGCGACATAACCCTTACCGGCGGCCACCGTGAATTCCATCCGGATCTCGGCGCCCTCGTCCAGCGTGCATATCTGCAGTTCGGGATTGAGTACCACGATGTCGCCGACGGTCTGGATGTCACCGGCGGTGACGACGCCGGGACCCTGCTTCTTCACGACCATGCGCTTGGGGCCTTCGCCCTGCATTTTGATCGAGATGTCCTTGATGTTGAGCACGATGTCGGTGACGTCCTCGCGAACGCCCGCGATCGAGGAGAACTCGTGCAGCACCCCATCGATATGCACCGACTGCACGGCGGCGCCCTGCAACGACGACAGCAGGATGCGGCGCAGCGCGTTGCCAAGCGTCTGGCCAAAGCCGCGCTCGAGCGGCTCAGCGACCAGCGTCGCGAAACGGCTCCCGTCGTGGCCCGGAGCTACCTGGAGCTTGTTCGGCCGGATAAGTTCTTGCCAATTTTTCTGGATCGTCACTGTTTCACCCATGCGGCCAGCTATCTAATTGCTGGCGTTGGAGATCGCGGATCAGTCCGCGGCTAGCAATTTTTCAAAAAATCGCGGGCAGCTCTACCCGCGATCGAACATCAAACGCGGCGGCGCTTGCGCGGACGGCAACCATTATGCGGGATCGTGGTCACGTCGCGAATCGAGGTGACGGTGAAGCCCGCGGCCTGCAGCGCGCGAAGCGCCGATTCACGGCCCGAACCCGGGCCGGCAACCTCAACCTCCAGCGTGCGCATGCCGTGCTCCTGCGCCTTCTTGGAGACGTCTTCGGCCGCGACCTGCGCGGCATACGGGGTCGACTTGCGCGAGCCCTTGAAGCCCATCGTGCCCGCAGACGACCAGGCAATGGTGTTACCCTGCGCGTCGGTAATGGTGATGGTGGTATTATTGAACGACGAATTTACGTGCGCGATACCTGACGCGATGTTCTTGCGTTCACGACGACGTACGCGGGTGGCATCCTTGCCCATTATCAACCTTTCCTGTGATCTCAAACACCGCCGTAATGCCAGCGGCTACACCTGAAAATGCGAGTAGCGAATGGCGACTAGCGAATGGATTTTGTTCGCCATTCCTATTCGCTGTTCGCGCAAACCTACTTCTTCTTGCCGGCGATCGACTTGGCCGGCCCCTTGCGCGTGCGCGCATTGGTGTGGGTGCGCTGACCCCGCACCGGCAATCCGCGGCGATGGCGCAAGCCGCGATAGCAGCCGAGGTCCATCAGTCGCTTGATATTCATGCCGGTCTCGCGCCGAAGGTCGCCTTCGACCATATAGTCGCGGTCGATCACTTCGCGGATCTGCAGAACTTCCTGATCGGAAAGCTGCGACACGCGGCGGTCATCCGGAATCTTGACCTTCTCCAGGATATCGGCGGCGTTTTTCTGGCCAATGCCATGGATGTACTGGAGCGCGATCAGAACGCGCTTGTTGGTCGGGATATTCACGCCGGCAATACGAGCCACGGACTTCTCTCCTGTTGCCGATCCGTCACGGACGGCTGCTCTTTCGATATTTCGGGCCAGTGTCCGCACACGCGAACACGACGCCCTTCCCCCTCGGGTTTTTCGGGGGCCCGGCGTCGTCTGGTACTATCCGACTTGGATGCCGGTTTATTAAAGGATTCAACTTCGTTACGTCAACCGTCTCTATGCTTTGGCTCGCTTTTTCGTGACCTTTTTGGCGGCTTTTCCACCCTGCCTGGCAGGTCTCTTCCCGGAACCTTTCGCTGACGCCCTGGCGGCCTTTCTCGTTCGCCCAGAGGTCGCCTTTCCGGCCTTCCGAGCGGTTTTGGCGGGCTTTTTGCTTGCCTTTTTCGCGACCTTGGCCGCCTTACCGACCGGCCTGGAGGTCTTCCTGGCGGCCATTTTGGCAGGCTTCCGGGGGGTCGCCTGCGTCTCGACGGCGCCAATGGCGGCCAGGATGCGGTTGATTTCGCGGGTGACGTGTTCGATCGTCATCATGCCATCGACCGTCAACAGCTTGCGGCGCTCGGAATAATAGTGAATCAGCGGTTCGGTCAACGAGCGATAGCTCGCCAGCCGCTTCGACAGCACTTCCGGGGTGTCGTCGATCCGTACTTCCTCGCCACGGGCGCGCATCTCGGCGACACGGGTCTCGACCCGGCTGAGCAGCGCACTTTCGTTAACGCGAAGCTCGATCACGGCATCGAGCCGGATGTGCTTCTTTCTCAGAAGATCGTCGAGCGCCTCGGCCTGCGGCACCGTGCGCGGAAAGCCGTCGAGGATAAAGCCGTTCTTCATATCCGGCTGATCGAGGCGATCAGAGATGATCCCGATCACGATCTCGTCCGGCACCAGGCCACCGCTGGCCATGATATCCTTGGCCCGCAGCCCGACCGGGGTTTGGGCGGCGACCGCCGCGCGCAGCATTTCGCCGGTCGAGAGTTGTACGATGTCGTGCTTGTGGATCAAGCGTTGCGCCTGCGTCCCTTTGCCGGCGCCAGGCGGTCCCAGAAGAATCAATCTCATCGAACTTCGCCCCCCGGCTCGGTGGGCGACTGGACCGCACACCTCCTGAATCTCAGATCGACGTCGAGCAACGCCTTAGCGGCGTCGCCCGCGCAATTTCGACTTCCTGATCAACCCTTCATACTGATGCGCCAGCAGATAACCCTGAACCTGCGCCACCGTATCCATTGTCACGCTGACGACGATCAACAGCGACGTGCCGCCGAAATAGAACGGCACCGAGGCATAGGAAATCAGGATTTCGGGAATCAGGCAGACCACCGCAAGATAGATCGCGCCTATCACGGTAATACGCGACAGCACGTAATCGATGTACTCGGCGGTGCGCTCCCCCGGCCGGATGCCCGGAATGAAACCGCCATGTTTCTTGAGATTGTCGGCAGTTTCGGTCGGGTTGAACACGATCGCGGTATAGAAGAACGCGAAGAACACGATCAGCGCCAGATAAAGAATGAGGAACAGCGGCCGTCCGTGGCCGAGCTGCGTGGTGATCCACTGGAACCATTCCGGACCTTTGCCGGCATTGAAGTTCGCGACCGTGGTCGGCAGCAGCAGCAGCGAGGACGCGAAGATCGGCGGAATCACGCCGGACGTATTGAGCTTGAGCGGAAGATGCGAAGACTGGCCTTCGAACATCTTGTTGCCCACCTGGCGCTTCGGATACTGGATTACGAGCCGGCGCTGCGCGCGCTCCATGAACACGATGAAGGCGATCACGGCGACCGCCATCACGATCACGATCAGGATGAGGCCGGTGGACAGCGCACCCTGGCGGCCGAGTTCCAGCATGCTGGCGAGCGCCGAGGGCAGCTCGGCGACAATGCCGGCCAGGATGATCAGCGAGATGCCGTTGCCGATCCCGCGCGAGGTGATCTGCTCGCCAAGCCACATCAAGAACATGGTGCCGCCGGTCAAGGTAACCGCGGTTGAAAGGCGGAAGAACATGCCGGGATCGCTGACGACATTGCTGGCGCCCTCAAGGCCAACCGCGATGCCGTAGGATTGGAATGCGGCGAGAAGTACCGTCAGATAGCGGGTATACTGGTTCAGCGTTTTGCGGCCCGCCTCGCCCTCCTTCTTCAGCGCCTCGAGCTGCGGCGAGACCGTGGTCAGGAGCTGAATGATGATCGAGGCCGAGATATATGGCATGATGTTCAGCGCGAAGATCGCCATGCGGTGGATGCCGCCGCCCGCGAACATGTTGAACATGCCCAAAATACCGCCAGACTGGGTCTTGAACACCTGCTCCCAGATGTTGGGATCGATGCCGGGCAGCGGGATGTAGGTGCCGAGCCGATAAACCAGCAGCGCACCCAGTGTGAACCAGATACGCTTCTTGAGTTCGTCGGCCTTGCCAAGCGCCGACAAATTCAGATTTGACGCGAGTTGTTCCGCTGCTGAGACCATATTTGGCTTTCTCCTGCGCCGCCCTTCGCTGTCATCGCCCCCTGGAAGCTGGTCACCCGGCGGACGCCGGAGATCATTTGGTGCTCGGCTTCGATAAGTCCATTATTCAATCGTGCCAATTGCCCGCTTCAGGCGGACAATGACGCAGATGTTACGCCGCCTCGCCTTCGCCCTTCTTGGCCGGCGCCAGGATTTTCACCGTGCCGCCCGCCTTCTCGACCGCCGCGATGGCGGATTTCGAAGCACCGTGCACCTCGATATTGAGCTTGGCCTTGATTTCACCGCGGCCGAGCAGCCGCACACCATCCTTCGAACGTCGGATAACGCGGGATTTCACCAGCGATTCGGCATTGATGGTGGCTTTGGCGTCGAGCAGCTTGGCCTCGATCGCCTGCTGGATCCGGTCGAGGTTGATCTCGGCGAATTCCAGACGGAAGATGTTATTGAAGCCGCGCTTCGGCAGGCGCCGATGCAGCGGCATCTGGCCACCTTCGAAACCCTTGATCCGCACGCCGGAACGCGCGGTCTGACCCTTGCCGCCGCGACCGGAGGTCTTGCCCTTGCCCGAGCCGATGCCACGGCCGACGCGCATACGCTTTTTGCGCGAGCCGGCGTTGTCGGCGATATCGCTGAGCTTCATCGCCCTGTCTCCTTATCTCTATTACTGCTCGCCGACGATGCGGACGAGATGTTGAACCTTGGCGATCATGCCGCGAACCGCAGGCGTGTCCTGCAATTCGCTAACCCGGCCGATCTTGTTGAGCCTGAGGCCGATCAGCGTCGTGCGCTGCGAATGGTGGCGGCGGATCGCGCTGCCGGTCTGTTCGACTTTGATCGTCTTGGCCTTGGCCATCGTCATAACTCCGAAAAGCGCGATGAAGCGCCGGTTGTTTATTCAGCCACCACTTCGGCATCGCCGCCGACCCGGCGCGACTGCAGCGTGGAGACCTTGATGTTGCGGCGCGCCGCAACCGAGCGTGGTGAATCCTGGTGCTTCAGCGCGTCGAATGTGGCTCGAACCATGTTGTAAGGGTTCGACGAACCGATCGACTTCGCAACCACGTCCTGGATGCCGAGCGTCTCGAACACCGCACGCATCGGACCGCCGGCGATGATGCCGGTGCCGGCCGGTGCTGCGCGCAGATAGACGCGCCCGGCGCCATGACGGCCGGCGATGTCGTGATGCAGCGTGCGGCCTTCGCGCAACGCCACGCGGGTCAGATTACGCTTCGCCGATTCGGTCGCCTTGCGGATGGCCTCAGGCACTTCGCGCGCTTTGCCGTGGCCGAAACCGACCCGGCCCTTCTGATCCCCGATCACAACGAGGGCCGCAAAACCGAAGCGCTTGCCGCCCTTGACGACCTTCGCCACACGATTGATATGGACGAGCTTGTCGACAAACTCGCTGTCGCGTTCTTCCCGGCCGCCCCTGTGGCCGCCACCGCGTTCGCGTTCACCTGCCATGGTGTTTTCCGATCCTTAAGTCCCGCCTGAAAAAGGCTAAATCCGTTCAATCCGTTAGAAGCTCAATCCGCCTTCACGCGCCGCATCCGCGAGCGCCTTGACGCGGCCGTGATAAAGATAGCTGCCACGGTCGAACACAACCTCGGTGACGCCGTTCTTGACCGCGCGCTCCGCAACCAGTTTGCCCACGGCCTTGGCCGCATCGATGTTGGCACCTGTGTTGCCGCGCTCGCGCATGGTCTTTTCCAGCGAAGACGCCGACGCCAGGGTTTCACCCTTCAGGTCGTCGATGATCTGCGCATAGATGTGCTTCGACGAGCGGAAGACCGACAGACGCGGTCGACCGCTGGCGGTACGACGCAACGACAAGCGGATGCGTTGCTTGCGCCGGGCATTCGTAATCTTGAGTCTCGACATGACCGGCTCCGTTACTTCTTCTTGCCTTCCTTGCGGAAGATGAATTCGTCGGCATACTTGACGCCCTTGCCCTTGTAGGGCTCCGGCGGGCGATAGCTGCGGATTTCCGCGGCCACCTGGCCGACACGCTGGGAATCGCTCCCGGTAATGGTGATCTCGGTCGGCTTCGGCACCGCGATGGTGATGCCTTCCGGGATCGGATAGACCACGTCGTGGCTGTAGCCGAGCGCGAGCTGCAGGCTCTTGCCCTGCAGCGCGGCGCGATAGCCGACGCCAGTGATCTCAAGCTTCTTCTCGAATCCCTTGGTGACGCCGGCGACGAGGTTGGCCACCTGGGCGCGCGCGGTGCCATACATCGCCTGCGCGCGGTTGGTCTCGAACCGCGGCGCGACCTTGACCGCACCGTTCTCGAATTTCACCTCGACATCGTCGTGAACGATGAACTGAAGCTGGCCCTTCGGCCCCTTCATCTTCACCGTCTGCCCCTCGACGGTCGCCGTCACACCCGACGGGATCGTCACAGGCCGCTTGCCAACACGTGACATGGCAGATCCTTCTCCTTAGCGTTTTCCGGCGAAGTGCGGAGCGGTTCGCCGAAGAAAACGCGTCAAATTAAAAGCTTGTGTGCATTCTTGAATGCGCACTAGAACACCGTGAAGAGAATTTCGCCGCCCACATTCGCGTCACGCGCATCGTGGTCGGCCATGATCCCCTTTGGCGTCGACAACACCGAAATTCCGAGGCCGTTGTTCACGCGCGGAAGATTCCTGACCGAGGCATAGACCCGCCGCCCCGGCTTCGATACCCGCTCGATCTCGCGAATGACTGGCTCGCCGTCGAAATACTTCAACTCGATCTCAAGCTCGCTGCGACCCGAGGAATGCTCCACGCTGGCGTAGCCGCGGATATAGCCCTCTGCCTTGAGCACTTCGAGCACGTTGGCGCGCATCTTCGAGCCCGGAGTCGAAACCTTGGGCTTCGAGCGCATCTGCGCGTTACGGATGCGGGTGATGAGATCGCTGATCGGATCGTGCGTTGACATCTGACGACCCCCTTACCAGCTCGACTTCACGAGCCCGGGAACGAGGCCCTTGGAGCCGAGTTCACGCAGCGCAATGCGGCTGAGCTTGTTCTTGCGATAAACCGAGCGCGGCCGGCCGGTCATTTCGCAGCGATTGCGAATCCGTGTCGCCGACGAGTTGCGCGGCATCTCGGCCAGCTTCAGCGTCGCCGCGAAACGCTCTTCCATCGGCCTCTTCTTGTCGGCGATGATGGCCTTCAGCCTCGCGCGTGCGGGTGCGGCGTTCTTGGCCATCCGCTTGCGCCGGTTATTCTTTTCGATCGAACTCTTCTTTGCCATGCTTGGCTCCTGGGTTTCCGCGTTTGAGAGGCTGTTCAGCGTCTCACTGCCGGAACGGGAAATTGAATGCGGTCAACAAGGCTCGCGCTTCGTCGTCGGTCCTGGCCGAAGTGCAGACCGTGACGTCCATGCCCCATGTCTCGCCCATCTTGTCGAAGTCGATTTCGGGGAAAATGATGTGTTCCTTGATGCCGAGCGAATAGTTGCCGCGACCGTCGAAGCTCTTCGGGTTGAGGCCGCGGAAGTCGCGGACGCGGGGCAGCGCGACGGTGACCAGGCGATCGATGAATTCGTACATCTTGGCCTTGCGCAGCGTGACCTTGCAGCCGATCGGCTGGTTTTCGCGTAGCTTGAACGTCGCGATCGCTATTCGCGAATAGGTCACGACCGCCTTCTGACCGGCGATCAACGACAGGTCGGCCGCCGCCAGTTCCGCCTTCTTGCGGTCGTTGACGGCCTCGCCGACGCCCATGTTGAGCACGACCTTCTCCAGCCGCGGCACCTGCATGACGTTGGCATAGCCGAATTGCTCGGTCAGCCTGCCGCGAATGCTCTTGTCGTATTCCGCGCGCAGCCGCGGGATATAGGCGGTCTCAGCCATCGATCTCTGCTCCCGAGCGTTTGGCAATGCGTACCTTCTTGCCATCAGCCTGAATCTTGAAGCCCACGCGGGTCGGCTTGCCGTCCTTGCCGACAAACGCGATGTTGGACAGGTGGATCGGCGCCTCCTTGGAGATGATGCCGCCTTCCTGGGCCTGGGTCTGCTTCTGGT
>JAGXAF010000291.1 GCA_018971675.1 Bradyrhizobium sp. | reverse complement strand
GCGCTCGATGCCGCGATGCTCGCGCTTCCGGTCGGCGAGCCCGACATCGAAACGCTGGCGCTGTTCGAAGACCTGTTCCTGCTGGCGGTGCCCGCGGCTGATCCGCGCGTGGACACCGCGCGCGTTGCCGCCGGCGATATCGATCAGAGCCGGCTGATCCTGCTGGAAGACGGTCATTGCCTGCGCGATCAGGCGCTGGCGTTCTGCGCGACGGCGCGCAATCGCGTCGGCGGCGCAGGTGGCACGGCGTTCGCCGCCTCCAGCCTCACCACCGTCATGCAGATGGTCGCCAACGGCTACGGCGTGACGCTGATTCCGCAAATCGCCGCCGATGTCGAACGGCGCGACAACCGGGTGAAGCTGCTGCGGCTGGAGCAGCCGGAGCCTGGCCGCAGCATCGGCCTGGCGTTCCGCCGCACCTCGCCGCGCAAGGCGGATTTCGCGGCGCTGGGCGCAGTGGTCAGGGAGAGCGTGGACATCGCAGGCGCGCCCACATCGCGCCCAAACAAAAAGGGCGGTTGAAGCCGCCCTCTGTTCGCTTGGGTTTGGGTTAACCGCCGTTTACTCGCCGGCGGCTTCGCGCGGCGCGGCTTCGGCCTTCTGCCTGGCCTCGAGATCCTCGCCGGTGGTCTGGTCGACCGCCTTCATCGACAACCGGGTCTTGCCGCGGTCGTCGAAGCCGAGCAGCTTGACCTTGACCTTGTCGCCTTCCTTGACGATGTCGGAGGTCTTCTGCACGCGGTTGGCCGCGAGCTGGCTGATGTGGACGAGGCCGTCCTTGGCGCCGAAGAAGTTCACGAACGCGCCGAACTCCATCACCTTGACCACGGTGCCGTCATAGATCGCGCCGAGCTCCGGATCGGAAGCGATCGACTTGATCCACTTGATCGCGGCCTTGATCGATTCGCCGTCGGCGGACGCCACCTTGACGGTGCCGTCGTCCTCGATGTTGACCTTGGCGCCGGTCTTCTCGACGATCTCGCGGATCACCTTGCCGCCGGTGCCGATCACTTCGCGGATCTTGTCGGTCGGGATCTTGAAGGTCTCAATGCGCGGCGCGTATTCGCCGAGTTCGGCGCGCGCGGCGGTCAAGGCTTTCGACATCTCGCCGAGGATGTGCATCCGACCTTCCTTGGCCTGGCCGAGCGCCACCTTCATGATCTCCTCGGTGATGCCCTCGATCTTGATGTCCATCTGCAGCGAGGTGATGCCCTGATCGGTGCCGGCGACCTTGAAGTCCATGTCTCCGAGATGGTCCTCGTCGCCAAGGATATCGGACAGCACGGCATAGCGGGAACCTTCCAGGATCAGGCCCATGGCGATGCCCGCCGTCGGCCGCTTCAAGGGAACGCCCGCGTCCATCAGCGCCAGCGAGGCGCCACAGACCGACGCCATCGAGGATGATCCGTTGGACTCGGTGATCTCCGAGACCACGCGCACCGTGTAGGGGAATTCGTGATGCGGCGGCAGCACCGGGTGGATCGCGCGCCAGGCCAGCTTGCCATGGCCGATTTCCCGGCGCTTGGTGCCGCCGAGCCGTCCGGTTTCACCGACCGAGTAGGGCGGGAAGTTATAATGCAGCAGGAACTGCTCCTTGTAGGTTCCGGACAGCGCGTCGATGTACTGTTCGTCTTCGCCGGTGCCGAGCGTGGTCACGACCATCGCCTGCGTCTCGCCGCGGGTGAACAGCGCCGAACCGTGGGCGCGCGGCAGCACGCCGACTTCGGCGACGATGTTGCGGACCGTCCTGACGTCACGGCCGTCGATACGCTTGCCTGTGTCGAGGACGTTCCAGCGAACGATCTTGGCTTCCAGTTCCTTGAACACGCCGGCGACGCGCGCCTTGTCGTATTTCGGCTCCTGGCCTTCCGGGAAGTAGTGCGCCAAGACCTTTTCCTTGGCCTTGCCGACCGCGTTGTAGCGGTCCTGCTTGACCGGAATGGCATAGGCCGCGCGCAGATCGGCCTCGATCAGTCCGAGCATTTCCTTTTCCAGCGCGCTTTCGTCGATAACCTTGACCTCGCGCGGCTCCTTGGCGGCCTTTTCGGCCAGCTCGATGATCGCATTGATCACCGGCTGGAAGTGCCGGTGGCCAAACATCACGGCGCCGAGCATGATGTCTTCGTTCAGCTCCCTGGCTTCCGACTCCACCATCAGCACGGCGTCGGCGGTGCCGGCGACGACCAGGTCGAGCTGGGTCTCGGCCATCTCGTCGAGCGTCGGGTTGAGCACGTATTCGTCGTTGGCGAAACCGACCCGCGCGGCTCCGATCGGCCCCTTGAAAGGCGCGCCGGAAATCGTCAGCGCGGCCGAGGCGGCGACCATCGCCAGCACATCCGGGTCGTTCTCCATGTCATGCGACAGCACGGTGATGATGACCTGGGTTTCGTTGCGCCAGCCCTCCACGAACAGCGGGCGGACCGGGCGGTCGATCAGGCGGGAGACCAGGGTTTCCTTTTCGGTCGGCCGGCCTTCGCGCTTGAAATAACCGCCGGGAATGCGACCCGCGGCGTAAGCCTTCTCCTGGTAGTCGACGGTCAGCGGCAGGAAGTCGACGCCTTCGCGCGGCGCTTTTGCGGCCACCACGGTGGCGAGCACCACGGTCTCGCCGTAGGTCGCCAGCACAGCGCCGTCGGCCTGACGTGCAATCTTGCCGGTTTCAAGCTTGAGGGGACGGCCACCCCAGTCGATCTCGACTGAATGCTTGTTGAACATTTCGATCTTCTTTCATGGTTCACGAAAGAAAGGCGCCCGAAACACAAAGGCCATGCGCAGGATTGCGGGATACTGATCACAACGAGCGATCGGCACCCGGCGATCCAGCCATGGCCTTTACCTTTCGGATGGCATCCATCCTTTCGAGCAGTCACGGGCATCTTGCCCCGCCCAGCGGCCGGATTGCCGCTGAACGATCTTGCGCATGATCGTCTTTCAAGATTCGAAAGTGCGGTTGTCGGAAAATCATGCGAAGCGCGCGCAACAGGGCGCGCGCGTACTCTCGGACATCAACGGCGAATATTGTGCTTTTCGAGTAGCGCCTTGTAACGGGCCTCATCCTTCTTCTTGATGTAATCGAGGAGAGAACGCCGCGTCGACACCAGCTTCAGCAAGCCGCGACGCGAATGATTGTCGTTCACATGGGTCTTGAAGTGCCCGGTGAGGTTGTTGATGCGTTCCGACAGGATCGCGACCTGCACCTCGGGCGAACCGGTGTCGCCGGCCTTGTTGGCATTCGCCTTGATGACTTCCGCTTTGCGTTCGGCGGTAATCGACATCGTCAAATACTTTCATTTGTTGCGAGCCGGACTGGCAGTCAGCCCGGTCAGGTTGAACACGCGCTTGGGGATGAGTTCGCCATTGCCAATTTCGGCGAGGGCCAGAAGCCGGCCTGCCACCGTGACATAGACTGTGCCGCTACTATTGGGCGCATCC
>JAGXAF010000290.1 GCA_018971675.1 Bradyrhizobium sp. | reverse complement strand
GCACCACGGAGTGGTGCCGCTCACAAAAATCGGGGCGGACGCGATCACGACTCGGCTGATCCATCGTTTGAGGGTCGAGTGCAAGCTCGGCCGGTACGCTTCCGTAAACAAATCACCTGCGTATCTTGCGTCATCCCGTGCCCGCATGAGGGGGCGTTGGCCATCGTCACTGACGTTGGGCGCGGGGAGCGATGGACGAGAGCTGCGCCTGTTGACGAGCGGCGCGGCTTTTGGTCGGCGAAGTCGTGTGGTCCTGACGCCCCGACGCGGGCGTCAAGTTCTTAAGAAGCTAACGCTTCTCAGGGATGATGGTGACAACAAAGCCCGGTCACCAAGGAGAGCTCGAAGGAAACCGCAAAACCATCGCGCAGGGAATGCCGGGATGATCCCGGTGAACCTGTGGCGACTACCCGGCGCATTTTTTTGCGCCAACCACGGGTGCATCGGACACCCGGCATTCCCGGCGCCTCTCTTGAGGTCGCGCGCGCCCTCTCGATTTTCGGGGCGGATTATTTTGCAGAACTCGGACAAATGCTGTTGCGAGGACGAGAAGTCATATCCGCTCGTCATTCCGGGGCGCGCGTAGCGCGAGCCCGGAATCCATAGCCCCCGTGTCCGTGTTCTGCGCGAGACGACTGCCATGCCCGACATCATCACAGGGGTTATGGATTCCGGGCCCACGCCAAGAGGCGTGTCCCGGAATGACGAACTTCTATAGGTCCCAGCGTTCGCGGGGGGACGACCAACGATGGGCATCATCGTGAAGCTTGAAACACTACGCCAGCGCCAGCCGCGCGCGGGAGCGGAACAGCAACGTCGTCATGATGGTGACGTTGAGCGCATTCCAGCCGACGCCGTTGAGGAACGCCGCGGCGTAGGAGCCGGTGGCATCGAAGATCACGCCGGAGATCCAGCCGCCGAACGACATCCCGACCACGGTGGCGAAGATGACGATGCCGACGCGGGTGGCGACTTCCGGTGCCGGCATCGTCTCGCGCACGATGATGGCGTAGCTCGGCACGATGCCGCCCTGGAACAGCCCGAACATCGCGGAGATCAGATAGAGCGAGGTCAGGCTGTCGAAGAACAGGTAAAACAGCAGCGCCACGCCCTGCGCGATCGAACCGAGCAACAGCGTTCGGATGCCGCCGATGCGATCGGCGAGAAACCCCGAGCCGATCCGGCTGATGATGCCGAAGCCCAGCATCAGCGACAGCATTTCGGCGCCGCGCGCCACGCCATAACCGAGATCGCCGCAATAGGCGACGATGTGAACCTGCGGCATCGACATCGCCACGCAACAGGCGACGCCGGCGAGCGACAGCATCGCGGTCAGCGCATTGGTCGACAGCCGCAAATCGACGCGGGGCGCGGCGGCGGCGCCATGGCTGCGCGGCACCGCCGCCCCCATCAGGAGCCGCAATGCGACCAGCGACAGCACCATGGCGACCGCGGCGAAGGCGCCGATCGCGAAATGGGTGTGGCGCCAGCCGATCGACTGCATTCCGAGATTGATCAGCGAGGGCCAGATCGTGCCGCCGATGTAGTTGCCGCTCGCCGCCAAGGCGACGGCCAGGCCCCGGTAACGGTCGAACCAGTGCGAGGCCTCCGCCATCAGCGGGCCGAAGGTCGCCGACGAGCCGAGGCCGATGGCGAAATGCATCAGGATGAACGGCCAGATCGACGACGACATTCCGGCGCCGAGGTAACCGAGCCCGAGGATGCCGATGCCGAGGCCGATCGCGGCGACGATGCCGTAGCGGTCGGTAATCCTGCCGGTCAGCACGCCGCCGAGACCGAAACCCAGCATCACCATGGTGAAGGCCAGCGATGCGGTGCCCCGGGTCACGCCGAAATCGGCCTGCACCACCGGCAGCACCACCACGACCGACCACATCCCGACGCTGCCGAGCGAACCGATCAGCACCGCGACCGCAAGCCGGGTCCATGCCCGACGCGAATCGGGAACGAACCGCCCGGAATCCAGGGTGAATGGAGCGGAAATATCCACGGCGGCAGCCACCTGCCCGCACCTCGCCGTTCGGGTCAACCGCCACGGCGCGATATTGGGCATGCAGATCCGGCAGGCCGGCATTTCCGCGCGCGGTGCGTCCGCTCGACCGTCGCTTCCGGGCCGGCGCCGGCCTGCCCCCGAATGACGAAAGACAGGCTGGCGGCACGGCCCCGCGTTAACGCTTTGCTAACCATACACCGGGCAAAAATTGCCCAGTGAAGTCGCGTGTCGTCAGCCGCGTAAAACGGGAGTGCCCGTGGACGCCAGTGCGGTGCCTCACTTTCGAAACGGCGGCCCTTCGGCTGTCGCGCAGACGTCGGGCGGCCGCGGCCGCCAGGCGCGGGGGGAAGCTGCGGCCATGGTTGATGTCACGGCAGGTTCGGGAACGGATGCACCGGGAAGCCGATTTCCCGGCCTCGGCGAAATCGGCAATATCCTCAAACGCGGCGACCTTACGCTGGCGTTCGGCATCCTCACCATCCTGGTCGTGCTGATCCTGCCGCTGCCGGCGCTGGTGCTCGATCTCTTCCTGGCGATCTCGATCACGCTGTCGATCCTGATCCTGATGACCTCGCTGTTCATCCAGGCGCCGCTGGAATTCTCGTCGTTCCCGACCATCCTGCTGATCTCGACCATGCTGCGGCTGTCGCTCAACCTCGCCTCCACGCGGCTGATCCTGTCGCGCGGCCATGAGGGCACCGACGCCGCCGGCCACGTCATCCAGGCGTTCGGCAATTTCGTGATGGGCGGCAATTTCGTGATCGGAATCATCGTGTTCGCGATCCTCGTGATCGTGAACTTCGTCGTCATCACCAAGGGTTCGGGCCGCATCGCCGAAGTCGCCGCGCGCTTTCACCTCGACGCCATGCCGGGCAAGCAGATGGCGATCGACGCCGATCTCGGCGCCGGCCTGATCGACGAGAAGGCCGCCAAGGAGCGCCGCAAGGCGCTGGAGGACGAAAGCGGCTTCTTCGGCGCCATGGACGGCGCCTCGAAGTTCGTGCGCGGCGACGCGGTCGCGGGCCTCTTGGTCGTGTTCATCAACATCATTGGCGGCATCATCATCGGCGTCGCCCAGCAGGGCCTCGGCTTCTCCGAAGCGGCGCAGACCTACACGCTTCTCACCGTCGGCGACGGTCTGGTGACCCAGATCCCGGCGCTGATCGTCTCCACCGCGGCGGGCCTCTTGGTGTCGAAGGCGGGTGTCAGCGGCGCCGCCGACAAGGCGCTGATGAAGCAACTGTCCGGCTATCCGCAGGCGCTCGGCATGTCGGCCGGCGTGATGCTGGTGCTGGCGACGCTGCCGGGCATTCCGATGCTTCCGTTCCTGGCGCTGGGCAGCGGCGCGGCCGCGCTGGCGTTTTACGCCCGCAAGACCAAGCGCGACGCCAGGATCGCAGCCGCAACCGCAGCCGCCGCCCCCGCCGACGCCGCGGCCAAAGCTGCGGCGGCCGAAGAGCCGATCGCCACCGC
>JAGXAF010000289.1 GCA_018971675.1 Bradyrhizobium sp. | reverse complement strand
GCCCCGCCACCGCTTTCGCACGCCGCAAGTTTCAGATGATGGCCAATGAGCGCTGCGGCGATCACCTCGTCGCGGCCTATGTCGCCAGGGTCAATGCGATGAAGCGGCAATTCCGGCGACTTGCGGATGACCGCCCGTAGGATGGGTGGAGCGAAGCGATACCCCATCACCTGCAGCAGGGACCGATGGGTTTCGCAAGTGCTCAACCCATCCTACCAGTCTGAAAACGATCCACCCTCCGGCCAGCTCATGCTCGCCGCCAGCCAGGTGATCCCCATACGCCGCGCGCGGCCCGGTTCCGCCCAATAGCCGCCCTCGATAGCCCCAACCTCTCCACCCCTTTGCCTTGCTTTGGTCAAATCCGGCTGGCGTCTGGGCCTCGGGCTTTGGAATCATCGCAAGTGCATCCATCCACCCGCCGCCCTGACGCGGGCGATATTGGAGTTGAGGGACCGCCAATGCCATCCACGCCGACACGTGACCAAGCCGATCCGCACGACTTTTTCGTGATCGACCCCGACGTGGTGCTCGCCGCGCGCACGGAGCAGCCGGTCGCGGCGATAGCACCTGCCGCGAAGGCATCGCAGGGCAAACCGCTGGCCAGCCTTGCCCAGGACATCATGGGTGACATCCTGAGCCAGCCTTCGATGCCGAAGGAGCGCGTGGCGCCTGAAATCTCCGTTGTTGCGCCAGTGCCGCCCGCCGCGCCGGTGCCGCAGGCCGACACGACGTTTCGTGCCACCGCCGCCACCGCCGACATGATCGCGAGCGATATCAAGGCGTCCGATGCCGGCAGGACGCCCGATGCCATCAAGGTGCCAAGCGACATCCGTGTTGGTGGCGCGCCATCGTCGGCCGGGCGATGGGCGAAGCGCGCCGCGGTGGGCTTCCTGTTCGCGCTCGGCAGCGTTGCCGCGGCCGAGGGCTGGGATCACTACGGCGATACGGCCACGCAGATAACAAGGCAGATGATGGCGGACTGGGCGCCGCGGTTCGCGCTCAACTCATCGCAACCGGCGGAAAAGCCAGCAGCGGAAAACGCCGTCGCTGCCGCGCAACCAGCCGCTGCCGCCAGCGCGCAGCCAGCCGAGACCGCCGTGCAGCCGGCGGCCCCCGATCAGACCGCATCGCCGCCGGCGCCTCCCGCGGTTCAGCCCGCGGCGGATGCCCCGGCAGCGACAGCCGCCGTCCCGCCCCAGGCTGCGCAGATGCAGTCGATGTCGCAGGATATCGCGGCGATGGGACAGCAGATCGAAGCGCTCAAGGCCAGCATCGCCCAGCTCAAGGCCGGCCAGGAACAGATGACGCAGCAGATCGCCCAACAGGCCTCGCATGACACGATTCGTAACGCGGTCGCCAGAACGTCGGAAGCAAGAACCTCCGAGCCGCGCGCCCGCCTGTCGTCGACGGCGCCGCATCCGCCGGTACGCAAGCCGCCGCGTCCTGCCTACCCGTCCGCGCAAACTTCCGCGGCGCTCTATCCGCCGCAACCCGCGCCCCCATTGCCGCCCCCACCGGTTGCGGCTACACCGGTGCAACCCCAGCCGCAGGTCATTTCCGAGGATGGTGATCCCGTGGTGCGCCCACCGATGCCGGTGCGGTAGAGTATTTTCGAGCGAAGCATGCCCTCGGACTTGATCCGTGGGTGGATACCGGCTCGCGTGAAGCGTCAAAGCAGGAATCCGGAGCCCCGTTCCGATTCCATCGGAACGGAAACGGCTCTAGCTGGCGGCAGGTTGCTGCTTGAGAGCGGATTTCTGAAGGCACGTATTTCTTGAAGGCACTTTTCTTGAAGGCACTTGCGTCGATGGGAATGCACAAGGGGTTGAGGCGGCTGGTCGCCGGCAGCGCGATGGCGATGCTGGTCTGTACCGCGGCACACGCGCAAAATCTCAACGAGGGAAAATCAGCCGCGCAACTGTTCGCGAATGGCTGCACCACATGCCATCGCAGCCCGCGCGGAATGGCCAAGGGCCGCTTCAAGCTGCAGCTTTTCATGTTCCTGAAAGACCACTACTCGACCAGTTCCAGCGAGGCCTGGGCGCTCGCCGCCTATCTGCAGTCGGCCGAAGGTCCCGCGCGTGGCCGGCCACGAACCGGCGCCGCAAAGCCACATGCGCCCCGGCACAACGGCGATCCCGCGACACGGCCGCCGATGCCGGTGCGCTAACCTCCCGGCGGCAAATCAGCAAAAACCTGTCCAGCCCTCGTGCGAAAAATTTTCCGCTTTCGTTTCGAGGCAAATCAGTTGCCTTTACGCGCCATCCCGCTCCATCGGAGGGGCGGCTCGCGATCGTCACGAAGCGCGGGGCGGGATGCGGTGGACGCGAGCGGCACCATTGACGAGCAGTGCTGACGCGGACGGCGAAGTCGTGTGGTCCTGACGCCTCGACGCTGGCGTCAAGTTCTTAAGAAGCTAACGCTTCTCAGGGACGATGGTGGCAAGAAAGCCCGATCACCAAGGAGAGCCCGAAGGAAACCGTTAAAACCGCCGCGCAGGGAAAGTCGGGTGTTCCGGCGAACCTGTGGTGACTAACTCGCGTGTTTTTTGCACTACACGCGAGGCTGCGGGTGCGCCGCGCACCCGGCTTTCCCTGCACCCTCTCATTTGGAGGGTACACCTGACGCCCAACTCGGACGCTTCGCGCCGCGAGAATGCGAAGGCATGTGTATCAGCTCCGCAGGCCCGGCGCCTCATGGCCGGTGCGCGCGACATATTCGGAGTAGCCGCCGCCATATTGATGGATGCCCTCGGGCGTCAGCTCCAGCAGCCGGTTCGACAGCGCGCCGAGAAAATGCCGGTCATGCGAGACGAACAGCATGGTGCCTTCGAATTCCGACAATGCTGCGATCAGCATCTGCTTGGTCGCGATGTCCAGATGGTTGGTCGGCTCGTCCAGCACCAGGAAATTCGGCGGATCGTACAGCATCTGCGCCATCACGAGGCGCGCCTTCTCGCCGCCCGACAGCACCCGGCAGCGCTTCTCGACGTCGTCGCCGGAGAAGCCGAAGCAGCCGGCCAACGCCCGCAGCGAGCCCTGGCCGGCCTGCGGAAAGCAATCCTCCAGCCACTCGAACACGGTGCGCTCGCCGTCGAGCAGGTCCATCGCGTGCTGCGCGAAATAGCCCATCTTGACGCTGCCGCCGAGCGCCACCGTGCCGTCGTCGGGCTCGGTCGAGCCGGCGACGAGCTTCAACAGCGTCGACTTGCCGGCGCCATTGACCCCCATCACGCACCAGCGTTCCCGGCGGCGGATCATGAAGTCGAGGCCTTGATAGATGGTGCGGCTGCCATAGCCCTTGTGGACGTTCCTCAGGCTGACGACATCCTCGCCCGAGCGCGGCGCCGGCAGGAAGTCGAACGCCACGGTCTGTCGGCGTTTTGGCGGTTCGACGCGCTCGATCTTTTCCAGCTTTTTGACCCGGCTCTGCACCTGCGCCGCGTGCGAGGCTCGCGCCTTGAAGCGCTCGATGAATTTTATTTCCTTGGCCAGCATCGCCTGCTG
>JAGXAF010000054.1 GCA_018971675.1 Bradyrhizobium sp. | reverse complement strand
TGCTGCTCGACGAGCCCACCAACTATCTCGATCTGGAAGGCACGCTGTGGCTTGAAGATCATCTCGCGCACTATCCGCGCACCGTGATCGTGATCAGCCATGACCGCGATCTGCTCGATACTTCGGTCGATCAGATCCTGCACCTCGATCGCGGGAAACTTAATCTCTACAAGGGCACCTATTCCTCGTTCGAGGAGCAGCGCGCCGCGCGCGAGATGCTGGACGCCAGGCACGCCAAGCGCCAGGCCGAAGAGCGCAAGCGGCTGCAGGCCTTTGTCGATCGCTTCAAGGCCAAAGCCTCGAAGGCGCGTCAGGCGCGGTCGCGCGTCAAAATGCTCGAGCGAATGAAGCCGGTCACGGCGCTGGTGACGCAGGACGTCCACGAAATCTCGTTCCCGACGCCAGAGAAGATGCTGTCGCCGCCGATCATCGCCGTCGACAACGTCTCGGTCGGCTATGACCCAAAAAAGCCGGTGCTCAATCGCGTCACCCTGCGCATCGACACTGACGACCGCATCGCCCTTCTCGGCTCCAACGGCAACGGCAAATCGACCCTGGTAAAGCTGCTCGCCAACAGGCTGCCGCCGTTTTCCGGCCAGGTCACCCGCGCCGAGAAACTCTCGGTCGGTTATTTCGCACAACATCAGCTCGACGAACTCAATCTCGACGGCTCGGCCTACGACCACGTTCGCCGGCTGATGCCCGATGCGCCCGAAACCAGGGTACGTGGCCGCACCGGCGCCATCGGCTTTTCCGGCAAGGCCGGCGATACCCTGGTCAAGAGCCTGTCGGGCGGCGAAAAGGCGCGGCTGTTGCTGGGACTTGCAACCTTCTTCGGCCCCAACATGATCATCCTCGACGAACCGACCAACCATCTCGACATCGACAGCCGCGCTGCATTGGCCGAGGCGATCAATGAGTTTCCCGGCGCGGTGATCATGGTCTCGCATGACCGCTATTTGATCGAGGCCTGCGCCGATCAATTGTGGGTGGTGGCCGACCATGCCGTCAAAATCTATGACGGCGACCTCGACGACTACCGACGCACGGTTCTGTCGGCGCGCGGCACGCGGCACGATTCACGCGACAGGGTCGACATCGAGCGCAATGCCGGCGAGAAGCCGCAGCGCGCCAGAAGCGGGAAGTCGCTGAAGCAGCGGATTTCCGAGGTCGAAGCGGAGATCGCCCGCATCACCGACATCCTTGCGAAGATCGATACCGCGCTGGCGCTGCCCGATTTGTTCGCGCGCGATCCGAAACAGGCAGCCCAGCTCGGCAAGGCGCGGGCGGGCGCAACGAGCGCGTTGGCGCGCGCCGAGGAGCAATGGCTGGAAGCGAGCTCGCAATATGACGAGGCGACCGGCTGATTCGATTTTCGAAATGATCAGAAGAAACGAGCGATCAGGTCGCCGCGTGCTTTTTCTTCGCGACCTTTTTGGCTTTTGCAGGTTTGGGCTTCTCCACCTCCGGCGCGCGCTCGACCGAGGACAACCGCCCGGCAGTGAAAGTGTAGGTGCCGGCGCGCGGCCCCTGCAACCAGGTGATGACCGCGATGCGTCCTCCGTGCGGATCGTTTGACAGGTTGACGCTTGCTGGTGCCCCGATGCCGCGCACCACGTCGCATTCGGTATGACCGAGCGCTACGGTGCCGGTCACCGGCGGCGGCGCACCGGCGGGACCGTCGGTCAGGGCGTTGGCGTCCGCAGCGCCAGCCGGAGGCGCCATGCCCGGACAATAACCTTCGGCGCTGACCAGATCGTCCGCCGCCACCGGCTTGTTTGGCGTAAGCGGCGGCGTCTCAATCGAAACATTGTGGATCGTCAGGCGACCGACTCGCGAAAACCATTGCGCGTCCTTTGACAGCAGATCGGACTGGAACATGTCGCCGCCCGCGCAGCCCACCATGACGGGCGCGACCAGCAGCAACGCCAGCAGCGGTTTTCGATAAGCGATGTTGTCTCGCACGATGAACTGAGTTCCTGGCCCCGATCCCCGGCTGTCCCACCATCACTTTGCGGCATGACCGTGGCTGCAGGCAAGCGCCATGGGGAAACCGCAGATTATCATCCACCGCGGCGTGCGGCTATTGGCGCCGCTGCCAGCGGCCGCGCTCGTCGGCCTGCCAATATGTCACCTCGAAGCCACGGGTTTTGCAATCGGTCCAGACACTGCGCGCGGCAGCGAGCGCATCGCCATCGTCGCCGTTGAAGATCAGCACGAGTCGCTGATAGGTGTCGGAATCGGCAGGCAAAGCGGCGTTATCGACCAGAAACCGCACATTGGCCCCGTTCGGATTGCCCTCGCCCGCGATCAGCACGACCGGCTGCTCGCCGGCATCGCCAACGCGCCAGGTCGCGTGCGGCAGAAACGAATCGTCGCTATATGTCCACAGATGGGTATCCAGCGCCTCGGCGCGTTCCTCCGACGTCGACTGCACAACCACCCGCCAGCCGCGCGCGAGCGACTTCTCCAAAAGCGGCGGCAGGACGTTTTCCAGCGTCATGGCCTGCAAATGGTAGAACAGAACTTCGGTCATCGGGGCTCAGCTATTTCGTCTCGTAATAGTCGGCGACCAGTCGCTCCAGCAGCCGCACGCCGTAACCCGAACCCCAGCTATGATTGATTTCGGTTTTCGGCGCGCCCATCGCCGTTCCCGCGACATCGAGATGCGCCCAGGGCGTGTCGTCGACGAATCGCTGCAGGAACTGCGCTGCCGTGATCGAACCGCCATTGCGGCCGCCGGTGTTCTTCATGTCGGCGAATTGTGAATCGATCTGCTTGTCGTATTCCGGACCGAGCGGCATGCGCCAGACCCTTTCGCCGGTTGCAAGTCCCACCTTCGTCAGCCGGTCGGCCAGTTCGTCGTTGTTGGAAAACATGCCGGCTTGTTCGGTTCCGAGCGCAACCAGGATCGCGCCGGTCAGAGTGGCGAGATCGACCATGAATTTCGGCTTGCATTTCTTCGCGACGTACCAGAGCACGTCGGCCAGCACCAGGCGGCCCTCGGCGTCCGTGTTGATGATCTCGATGGTCTGACCGGACATCGAGGTGACGATGTCGCCGGGGCGCTGCGCATTGCCGTCCGGCATGTTTTCGACGAGGCCGATGGCGCCGACCGCGTTGACGCGCGCCTTGCGGGCCGCGAGCGCATGCATCAGCCCGACCACGCAGGCCGCGCCTCCCATGTCGCCCTTCATATCCTCCATGCCGGACGCACCCTTGATCGAGATGCCGCCGCTGTCGAAGCAGACGCCCTTGCCGACGAAAGCCACCGGCTGGTCGCCCTTCTTGCCGCCGTTCCAGCGCATGATCACGGTGCGGCCGGGCCGCGTGGAGCCCTGGGCGACGCCAAGCAGCGCGCCCATTCCAAGCTTCGTCATGGCTTTGACATCGAGCACTTCGACATCGACCCCAAGCTTGCGCAACTGGCCGGCGCGGCGGGCGAACTCGGCGGGATAGAGCACGTTCGGTGGTTCGTTGACGAGTTCGCGCGCGATGATCACGCCATCGACGATGTGCCCATCGGGACCGAAGGCTTTTCGCGCAGCGTTGACGTCGTCCACCGCGATCGAAACCTCGGCCTGCAAGGCTGCGTCCTCGCCATCCTTCCTTTTGGTCTTGTAGCGATCGAATTTGTAGGCGCGCAGCCGCACGCCCGATGCCAGCGCGGCCGCCTGCGCGGGCTTCATCGGCCCGCCGGGCAAATCCGCGACAATCGTGACGGAATCGCTGCCGGCGCGCAATTTGCCGGCGGCCGCGCCGCCCCATTTGAGAAAATCATGCTCCTTGATCGCGGAGAGCTTGCCTGCACCCAACACGATCAGCCGCGAGGCCTTGAGGCCCTGCGGAGCCAGTATATCGAGCGCGGACCCGCTTTTTCCCTTGAACTGGTTGGCCGCCGCCACTCGTCCGACCAAACCAGCGGCAGATCCCAACGCCTTGCGGGTCGCGGCGCCAAACTTCAATGCGTCGTCGCAGAAAACCACCAGCACGCCGCGCAAGACGGTAGAAAACGGGACGAAGCCGACCTTGACGGCGTCGGGCATGGGGAATCCTCCAAAAAATCAGGTTTGGCCGGGCCAAAGGCCCCCGTCGGGATGGATTTGGCCGCGTCGCGCAGCCATCGAGATGTTGTTCGGGGATCACTATGGCCTGTCTGCGTTCGCAAAGCCAAGAGCCGACGTGGCGCACGGGCCACAGGACATGAATTATTAACCATGTCCGGGGGGTGCCTTGGCGCAGCCATTTTGTCGACCGATCAAAGGGATGGTACAGAGAGCGGCGGGGCTTTCCGGACCGATGGCAGCGCGACCGAACGGGATCTTCATGGCAGGATTGGTTGGCTGTTGCCGCTCCGGTTGGCGAGGCGGGATCGTACGGTAGCGATGGGGTCGATCGACAGGTACATCTTTCGCACGACTCTGGGGTCGTTTGCGGTGGTTCTGGTCAGCCTGACGGGTGTGATCTGGATTACCCAGGCGTTGCGCGGCATCGACCTGATGACCAGCCAGGGCCAGACCATCCTGACCTTTCTCGGCATCACCAGCCTGGTGATTCCGGCGCTGGTGCTGATCATCGCGCCGATCGCGCTGATGATCGCGATCTCCCACACCCTGAACAAGCTCGCCACCGATTCCGAGATCATCGTGATGAACGCCGCCGGCCTGTCGCCGTTCCGGCTGTTCCGCCCGTTCGTTTATGCCACCTGTGTTGTCGCGGCGATGGTGGCGTTTATCGCCGCCTATCTGGCGCCGGACGGCATGCGCCGAATCAAACAATGGGACGCCGACATCACCGCCGACGTGCTGACCAACATCCTGCAGCCGGGCCGTTTCGCGCAGCTCGAGCAGAACCTGACCGTCCGCATTCGGGAACGAAAGCCGGGCGGACTGCTCGCCGGCGTCTTTATCGACGATCGCCGGGATCCCAAGGAGCGCATCAGCATCGTCGCCGACCATGGAACTGTGCTAAAGAACAACAGTGGTTCGTTCCTGATTCTCGATGACGGCAATCTCGAGCGCTTCGAGACCGGCAAGCGCGACCCGGCACTGGTGGCGTTCGGTCGTTACGCTTTCGACATGTCGAAATTCAGCCAGAGTCACGATGTCGCGCTCGGAATTCGCGAACGATATCTTTGGGAGCTGATGTATCCGGAGAAGAACGATCCGATCTACATCCAATTGCCCGGCCAGTTCCGCGCCGAACTGCATGACCGCTTCATGTCGCCGATCTATCCCTTCGCGTTCGCCGCCCTCACCTTCGCCTTTTTGGGGACGCCGCGCACCACGCGCCAGAGCCGCAATTTTTCGATCGGCAGCTCGATCCTCGCGGTGTTCGGGCTGCGCATGGCCGGCTTCGCCTGTTCGGTAATGGCGGTGAAATCGCCGCTGGCGCCGCTGGTCCAGTATCTGATGCTGCTGGCTGCGATCGGCGCCGGGCTCTGGATCATCGTCGCAGGTATCGTCATCGAACCTCCGGCCGCGCTGATGGAAGCCATCAGCAATTTCAACGCCCGCCTGCTTCGGCTGTTTGGACAACCGGCCACCGCATGAGCATGCTGACCAACACGCTCGGACGCTATTTCGCCGGTCGCTTCGTGATCTCGGCGATCGGCGTGTTCGCCAGCATCTTCATGCTGCTGGTGCTGGTCGACTACATCGAGATGGTGCGCAAGACATCGGGGCTGGCATCGGCTTCCGCCATCATGGTCGCGGAGACATCACTGTTCCGGGTGCCGCAACTGCTCGAGAAGATGACGCCGTTCTGCATCCTGATCGGAGCGATGACCTGCTATCTGGCGCTGTCGCGGCGTCTCGAACTCGTGGTTGCCCGCGCTGCGGGCGTTTCCGCCTGGCAGTTCATCTCGCCGGCGCTGGCAAGCGCCATCGGGCTCGGCGTGCTGGCGACGGTCGCCTACAACCCGATGTCCGCCAATTTGCGCGAGATCTCCAAGCAAATGGAAGCCAAGTTGTTCGGCTCGGCACCCGGAGGCGGCATCCAGGACGCCGCCGGCTTCTGGATCAATCAGGTGACCGACGACGGCCAAGCCATCATCAACGCCGCCCGCAGCGAACGGCAGGGCGTGCGGCTGACCGGACTGACGGTGTTCACATTCGACAACGACAACCAGTTCAAGGAGCGAATCGAGGCCCGGGAGGCGACGCTCGAGGAAGGGCACTGGCTGTTCAAATCGGTGCGGCGATACACGCTCAACGCCCCCCCGGTCGATCAGGATAGTTTCTCCCTGCCAACCACCCTGACGGCGGCCCAGGTCCGGAATAGTTTCTCTACGCCCGAAACTGTGTCTTTTTGGCAACTTCCGAGCTATATCCGGTCTTCGGAAAGCTCGGGATTTGCGACCGCCGGCTATCGGTTGCAGTACCACAAGCTCATCGCACAGCCGTTTTTGCTGGCCGCCATGGTGATGGTAGCGGCCTCCGTGAGCCTGCGGTTCTTCCGCTTCGGCGGGGTGCAAAAGATGGTTTTAAGTGGCGTGGGCGCAGGCTTTCTGCTCTACGTGCTGTCGAAGGTAACCGAGGATTTGAGCAAGGCCGAATTGATGCATCCGATCGCTGCGGCGTGGCTGCCCGTGTGCGTGGGCGGCCTCACCGGCTTTTTGGCCTTGCTGTATCAGGAGGACGGGTAGTGGCCGTTGTCGCCACCCGCCAAGGTAGGTCGTCTGCACGCAGGCGGCGCATCCTCATGCGCCGCCGTCGGGTTCGCTTGTCCACCATCCAAAAACCCGTCGCCGTCGTTCTCGGGCTGATCGTGGCAAGCGCGCTCAGCATCCCGTTCAGCACGCCCGCATCTGCACAATTCGTCTACAACCGCGGACCGACGCGGGCGGTGCAGCCGCGTCCGCCGAGCGACGGACAGATGCTGGTGCAGGCGACCGAGGTCGATTACGACTACAACAACTCGCGGGTGTCGGCGGTCGGCAACGTGCAGATGTTCTACAACGGCACCAGCGTCGAGGCCGACAAGGTCATCTACGATCAGAAGACCAAGCGCCTGCATGCCGAGGGCAACATCCGCATGACCGATGCGGACGGCAAGATCACCTACGCCAACATCATGGATCTCAGCGACGACTACCGCGACGGCTTCGTCGATTCGCTGCGGGTCGACACCGCCGACAACACGCGGATGGCGGCCACGCGCTCCGATCGCTCCGGCGGCAATTACACCGTGTTCGAGAACGGCGTTTACACCGCCTGCGCGCCCTGCCGGGACAATCCGAAGAAGCCACCGCTATGGCAGGTCAAGGGCGCGCGCATCATTCACGACCAGAACGAGAAGATGCTCTATTTCGAGAACGCCCAGCTCGAATTCTTCGGCGTTCCGATGGCCTATATGCCGTATTTCTCGACGCCCGATCCGACCGTGAAGCGCAAGACCGGCTTCCTGATGCCGGCCGTCACGTCCTATACGCCCTTCGGCTATGGCGTTGACGTGCCGTTCTACTGGGCGATCGCGCCCGACTATGACGCGACCTTCACCCCGCGCATCACCACCAGGCAGGGCGTGCTGTTCCAGGCTGAATTCCGCCAGCGCCTGATCAACGGCGCGTACCAGATCCGCGCCTATGGCATCGACCAGAGCGACCCGGCCGCCTTCGCCGGCCAGCCCGGCGACCGTCGGCTCCGCGGCGGCGTCGAGACCAGGGGCCAATTCGCGCTCAACGACAAATGGGTTTGGGGCTGGGACGGCGTCTTGCTGTCGGATTACTACTTCCTGTCCGACTATCGGCTGGCCCAGTACAGGGATCCGCTGGGCTCGTTCCTGAACCTGCCGACCGATGCGGTCTCCCAGCTCTATCTGACCGGCGTCGGCAACCGCAGCTATTTCGACGCGCGCACGATCTATTACCTGAGCTTCTCGGGTAACCAGAGCCAGGTGCCGGTGGTTGCGCCGGTCATCGATTACTCGAACGTGCTCAACCATAACGTGCTGGGCGGCGAGTTCAGCTACAAGGGCAATTTCACCAGCCTGACGCGAGACACCGCGGCATTTGATGCCACCAATGCGGCCGCCTTCGCCAATGGCAGTTGCCTGCCGACGACCGCCGACCCCGCCCACAACATCACCCCGACCAATTGCCTGCTGCGCGGCATGCCTGGCACCTACACGCGCGCGACGGGCGAAATGGACTGGCGGCGTTCGTTTACGGACTCCGCGGGCGAAATCTGGACGCCGTTCGCGAGCCTTCGCGCCGACGCCATCGACAGTTCGGTGGCGAACCAGCCGGGCGTTTCGAACTTCCTTCCGGTCGGCGAGAGCCAGGCGTTGCGGGTGATGCCAACGGTCGGCCTCGAATATCGTTATCCCTTCATCAACGTGCAGCCGTGGGGAACCACGACGATCGAGCCGATCGCGCAGGTCATCGCCCGTCCCAACGAATCCTATGCCGGCAAGCTTCCCAACGAAGATGCACAGAGCATGGTGTTCGACACCAGCAACCTGTTCAGTGTCGACAAATTCTCCGGCTATGACCGCGTCGAGGGCGGCGGCCGCGCCAATGCCGGCGTACAGGCGACCACGCAATTCGATCATGGCGGAACCGTCACCACCGTGTTCGGGCAATCCTACCAGCTATTCGGCCTGAATTCGTTCGCGGTCGCCGACGCCACCAACACCGCGATCACATCAGGCCTCGACAAGCCGACGTCGGATTATGTCGGCAGCCTGTCCTATTCGCCCAACCGGACGTACACCTTCGCCACCCGTGCGCGGGTCGACCAAGCCACCGGCGAGGTCAACCGCTTCGAGGCCGAAGGCAAGGCCAATTTCGATCGCTGGTCGGTCAGCATGCTGTATGGCGATTATGCCGCCCAGCCGGAACTGGGATATTTGACGCGCCGCGAAGGCATCCTTACCAGCGGCTCGGCGAAGGTAGCGGCTAACTGGGTGGTAACCGGCGCCGCCCGCTGGGATCTCGTCGCCAACCAGATCAACCAATATGTGATCGGCGCGGGCTATGTCGACGACTGCTTTATATTTGCAGCCAACTACGTCACGACCTATTCCTACGCCGCCGGTACGGCCCCGCCAACGCTCGGCCACGCGTTCATGCTGCAGATCGGTCTGCGGACGATTGCCCAGACCTCCACGACGGCGGGCAGCGGCCTGATTCCGTAGAATCGACGTCGGCGCATCGACGGCAAGCGGGCGCGTCGCGGACACGAATTAATCGATCGACAAAACGACCATGACCGTGAGGACCATCTTGCTCAAACGCCTTCCAGTTTGCGTCTCGCCCTGGATCATGACCGCCTTGGCGCTGGCCTTGATCGGTTGCGCAGCGCCGTCCTATGCACAAACCGTAGCCGTCATGGTCAACGGCGAGCCGATCACCAACTTCGATATCGAGCAGCGCACCAAGCTGGATTTCCTCTCGACCCACAAGCCGGCGTCACGGCAGCAGGTAATGGATGAACTGATCGACGAAAAACTGAAGATCAAGGAAGCGAAGCAATTCAGCGTCGACCCGACCTCTTCCGACATTGATGCTTCGTTCGCCGAAATGAGTGCGCGGATGCACCTTACACCCGACCAGCTCGCCAAAACCCTCGAGAGCCAGGGTATTCGTCCGGACACGCTGAAGCAGCGTATCAGGGCCGAAATGGTGTGGGGTTCGCTGGTCCGCGGCCGGTTCAAGGAAAGCCTCCAGGTCAGCGAAAAGGACGTCGCCGCCGCGGCCCAAACCCAGAGCGGCAAGGACGAAAAAGGCGACAAGGCGGATACTGAAAGCTTCGAATACAAGATGCAGCCGATCGTCCTGATCGTGCCGCGCGGATCGCCGACGACCACGATGGAGCTCAGGCGCAAAGAGGCCGAAACCCTGCGCGGCCGCATACAGACCTGCGACGAGGCCAATGCGCTGTTCAAGAGCATGCAAAATGCCGCGATACGCGATTCGGTAATCAAGACCTCCGCCGACCTGCCGCCCGCGCTGCGTGAAGTGCTCGACAAGACACCGATCGGTCATCTGACCGAGCCCGAAGTGACCAAGCAGGGCATCGAGATGGTCGCGCTCTGCAGCAGAACGCCGACCACGGTCGACACGCCGCGGAAAAAGGAAATCCGCGAAAAGATGTATGCCGCCAAGTTCGAGGCGAAGTCGAAAGCGTACCTGCAACAGATCCGGAAGGCCGCGATGATCGAGTATCGTTCGCGATGATCGAATATCGTTGATGCAATGTATGGCGAAATCTCTCGCGCTCACGTCAGGCGAACCTGCGGGCATCGGGCCGGACATCACCCTCAAGGCGTGGCTGCGCCGCGCTGAGCTCAATCTTCCCGCGTTCTATCTGCTCGGCGATTGCGACCTGCTCCGCGATCGCGCCAAGGCGCTCGGGCTGGATGTCCGGCTCGCCGAAATTCGTCCCGAAGATGCGCTTGCGACGTTCGCGAACGCCTTGCCGGTGGTGGCGACGGGCGTCAGGGCCACCGCGCGTCCCGGACATCCGGATGGCAGCAGCGCCGACGCCGCGATCGCCTCGATTCGCCAGGCGGTGAGCGACGTCGCTTCCGGGCGAGCCGGCGCGATCGTCACCAATCCGATCGCCAAGAGCGTGCTCTATGGCGCCGGATTTCGTCATCCCGGTCATACCGAGTTTCTCGCGGAGCTGGCCGCGGACGGCGGCCGCGCGCCACAACCGGTGATGATGCTGTGGTCGCCCGACCTCGCCGTCGTTCCCGTGACCATCCATCTTTCGCTGCGTGATGCGATCTCGCAGCTCTCGGGTGAGCTGATCATCTCGACCGCGCGTATCGTGTCGGCCAGCCTGAAAGCCCGCTTCGGGATCGCCCGTCCGCGCCTGGCCTTGTCCGGCCTCAATCCTCACGCCGGAGAAGGCGGCGCGCTCGGCACCGAGGAGCAGAAGATCGTGGCCCCGGCGGTCGACATCCTGCGCAAGGAAGGCATCGACGTTCGGGGGCCATTGCCGGCCGACACCATGTTTCACGAGGCGGCGCGCAAGACCTATGACTGCGCGATCTGCATGTATCACGACCAGGCGCTGATCCCGATCAAGACACTGGCGTTCGACAACGGGGTCAACGTCACGCTCGGACTGCCGTTCATTCGCACCTCGCCGGACCACGGCACCGCGTTCGATATCGCCGGAACCGGCCGCGCCAATCCGTCGAGCCTGATCGCGGCATTGCGGCTCGCCGCCCGCATGGCGGCGCAGCCGGCATGAGCGCGATCGATGACCTGCCGCCGCTTCGCGAGGTCATTCGTCAGCACGCGCTTTCCGCCCGCAAATCGCTCGGGCAGAATTTCCTGCTCGACCTCAACCTCACGGCGCGGATCGCGCGCGCAGCAGGACCATTGGAAGACGCAACGGTGATCGAGATCGGTCCCGGCCCCGGTGGGCTGACCCGCGCTCTACTCGCACTCGGCGCGCGGCAGGTGATCGCGGTGGAGCGCGACGAACGCGCGCTGGGAGCGCTGGAGGATATTTCGAATCGCTATCCCGGACGGCTGCAGATCGTTTGCGCCGACGCGCGGCACTTTGATCCCAGGCCGTTCCTCGGCGGCGCCAAGGCCAGGATCGTCGCCAACCTTCCCTACAACATCGCGACCCCGCTGCTGATCGACTGGCTGTCGGTCGAGCCATGGCCGCCATGGTACGACATGATGGTGCTGATGTTTCAACGCGAGGTCGCCGAACGCATCGTCGCGCGCGAGAATACCGAGGCCTATGGCCGACTTGGCGTGCTGGCGAACTGGCGCGCCGAGACCAAGATCCTGTTCGACATTTCTGCCACCGCTTTCGTACCGCAGCCCAAGGTCGCCTCGTCGGTGGTGCGGCTGGTGCCGCGCACCGCGCCGGAGCCGTGCGACCGCAAGGCGCTGGAACAGGTCGCCGCAGCGGCATTCGGCCAGCGGCGCAAGATGCTGCGGCAGAGCCTGAAGTCGCTCGCCGTCGATCCGGTCCGGTTGGCGGCCGCCGCGGGGGTCGATCTGACCCGCCGCGCCGAGACCATTCCGGTATCAGGCTTTGTCGCCATGGCCAGCGAGCTGACCAATATGCGTCACGAAAAAACCCATGCGGTTTGAGGAGAACAGGCGCGGGAATTCACGCGGTCCGACGGCTGCCGCCGCCGATGGAGTTCCGACCCAACAATAGCGGCTTTTTTCTTCAAGAACCCTCATATTGGCGGCTCCCGAGCAAGCCCGAATTAAGCCTCATGCTGTCCGGAATTGCGGCGCATTACGCCCCTAGTCTTTGCGGAGATTTGGCTTGCGACGCGCTTACCGCGTCATCGCCGGAGCAGTATTATGCGTAACCGAACCGCAAAATATGCATCGATCATCGCCGGACTTTTCGCCGGCGTCGCCTCGACCGCATTGCTCGCCGCACCGCCAGAGCCGGCAGCCGACGAATGCCTTTCCGCGCCGAAAGGTCCGACGCCAGCAGGTAGCCATTGGTACTTCCGGATCGAACATCCTTCCAATCGCCATTGCTGGTATCTCCACGAAGGCGGGCCGCGCGCGCAAACCGTTCGGCCAAGATCGCTCACTTCCGCCAAGCCGGTTGCGCCGAAGGCGGAAACGGCAATGCCGGGCACGGTCGCCAATGCCCGCGCCGAGCTTCCCTCGCCGCGAGCGTCCCTCGATCAGGAAAAGGTTACCGAAACGCCGCAATTGCCGGCAGCCGATGCGGCCAATGCGGCGGATACCGACAACACCCCGCCCAGCAGTCCTCCCGCCGCCAATATGCTGAGTTCGGTCGTTGCGTCGCGCTGGCCCGACCAACTGAGTGCAAATTCTCCGTCGCCGCCTCCGCTACCCACGACGTCGGTCAGCGCGCCCGTCAGTGCGCCCGTCAACGCGCCGGCGGCCACGCAGGCGGACGCAACACCGGAGGCGCAACCTGTTTCCGTTCCGATCGACGCTGCACAGGCGTCCGTGACAGAACAGTCCAACTCGGCGCGGATGCTGCTGATCGTCATTGTCGGCGCGCTGTCGTTTGCGGGCCTGGTGGCGAGCGCCATCGTCAGATTTGCTGGCAAGCGCAGGCGCAAGCAAGTCCGGAACGGCCGTCGCTGGACCTGGGATCAGGAGCGCAGCGATCATAAGCAACCCTCGCCCTTCCCGCTCGAGGCCGCGCGACGGCCGAACATCGGCTTACCCCGCGAATTGCAACTCGCCAAGGATGCGGATGAAGAGGACAGGATTACGCAAATGATGGCGCGGCTCGCAAGAAGCGCACGGCAGAGCTGAACGGCCCGGACTATTTTTCGAGCTGGTGCTGCAGCTTGCGCACGAATGTGGTGAGGCCCGTACGGCGTTCGCGCTTGAGCCGCTCGGCCTTCAGGATCGATTGCACCTCGGCAAAGGCTTCGTCGATATCGTGATTGATCACGATATAGTCGTACTCCGCCCAATGGCTCATTTCATGGCTGGCGCGGTCCATCCGTCCCCGGATCACGTCGTCGGAGTCCTGGGCCCTGGAATGCAGGCGCTTTTCCAGGTCCGCAGCCGAAGGCGGAAGGATGAACACCGACACGACGTCGTCCCGGGCTTTTTCCCTCAATTGCTGGGTGCCCTGCCAGTCGATGTCGAACAGCACGTCCTGCCCTGCCGACAATGCCGCTTCCACCGGCGCCCGCGGCGTGCCGTAGCGATTGTCGAAGACAGTCGCCGATTCCAGCAATTCGTTTCGTTTCGACATCTCGTCGAACCTGGCCTTGTCAATAAAATGGTAGTCGCGGCCGTCGACTTCGCCCGGTCGCATCGGCCGCGTGGTGGCCGATACCGACATCTTCAGGCCCGGCATCCGGTCGATCAGCAGGCGCGACAGCGTGGTCTTTCCCGCGCCCGACGGCGATGACAGCACGAACATCAGTCCGCGACGCTCAACGCCGTCCAGGCCATGGTCTCCGGAAGTCATGGTTCACTCCAGATTCTGGACCTGTTCGCGGAACTGCTCGACCACGTTCTTCATCTCGAGGCCGGTATTGGTCAGTTCGAGATCGTTGGATTTGGAACAGCAGGTGTTGACCTCGCGGTTGAATTCCTGCGCCAGGAAATCGAGCCGTCGTCCGACCGGACCGCCCTTGCCGATCATTTCGCGGACCTGCAGGATATGCGAGGCGATGCGATCGAGTTCTTCGCGAATATCGGCCTTGGTGGCGATCAACAACGCTTCCTGGTTGAGGCGGTCGGAATCGAAACGGTCGGATGCCTCCAGCAATGCCGCGAGCTGATCGGCGAGGCGCGCCTTGATCGCCTCCGGCTTGCGGCCGGGAGCGGCTTCCGCCTTCTTGGCCAGCCGCTCGATCTCGTCCATGCGCTGGATCAGGATTTGCCCAAGTGTCTCGCCCTCACGCTGGCGCATCCGCACCAGTTCGGTGAGCGCCTGTTCGAAGGCGGTGGCCGCAGCCGCCTTCGCCGCCTGGTCTTCGGCTTCGTCGCTCTCGGGCTCGACCACCTCGATCACGCCCTTGATCCCCAGCAGGCCATCGATGCTGGGTGCCACCGCATCAACCCGGCCGGCAAGTTCTCCGGCAACCCTGACGATCGCAGCCAGAACATCCTCATTGATGCGAACGACCGATGCCGCATTGGCGCGCTTGACGTTCAGATTGGCATAGATCGTGCCGCGCGCCAGCAACTCGCCGGCGCGTTTCTTGGCCGAGGCTTCGAGGTCGTCCCAGCCGGGCGGCAGTCGCATGCGCAGGTCGAAGCCCTTGGCGTTGACCGATTTCAATTCCCATTCGAACGCATACGGTCCGCTGGCGCCGCGGCTTCGCGCAAAACCCGTCATGCTCGAAAGCGCCATCGCGTCAAATCTCCTGGGATACGGCCGCGAGATTCGCGGGAGCGGAGGCTTGCGACTTTAAATCGTTTTCAGCCAAAACGGAATTCGGTTCCGGCGCACCGTCGGACGATCCCGTTATTGCTGAGCGACCGGCGGCGGTGTGGTCGATCGCGCGGCGCCCTGTCGAGCCGGCGCGGGGTGAGCGGGCTTTTTCGGCGCAGCCGGCTTCGCTGGAGGCGGCACTATCGCGGGAGCGGTCTCGCCCGTGACGCCGGTAGAACCTGTCGCGCTCTGCGCCGGCTCGTCGGCAGGCTCCACCGTGTCGTTCTGGATCTGCTTTTCCATCGCCCGGAACTTGGCGACGTTCTTCTGATGCTGATCGTAGGTTTCGCTGAAGGTGTGGCCGCCGGTACCGTCAGCAACGAAGAACAAGTCGCGGGTGCGGGCCGGATTGGCGGCGGCTTCCAGCGAGGCACGGCCGGGATTGGCGATCGGGCCGGGCGGAAGGCCGTCGACGACATAGGTATTGTAGGGCGACGGCTGTGTGATTTCGCTGCGCTTGATCGGCCGCCCCAGCGTCCCCTTGCCTCCGACCAGCCCGTAGATGATGGTTGGATCCGATTGCAGCTTCATCTTCTGGCGCAGCCGATTGACATAGACGGCAGCGACCCGGCTGCGCTCGTCCGCCTTGCCGGTTTCCTTCTCGATGATCGAGGCCAGCGTCACCAGTTGTTCCGGCGTCTTGACCGGAATATCGGGATTACGGTGTTCCCAGATCTCAGCAACCACGCGCTTTTGCGCCTGCTGCATTCGCGCGATCACCTGATCACGGGTGGTGCCGCGCGGGAACTTGTAGGTTTCCGGCAGCAGCGTGCCTTCGCGCGGTATTTCGTGGATAGTGCCCGCAAAGATATCGTTATCGCTCAATCGCGCCACGATTTGCTCTGAAGTGAGGCCTTCCGGAATCGTGACCGCGTGCTGCACCACCTTGCCTTCGACCATGGTGCCGATCACGTCGCGCAGGCTGGCATTCTTCTGGAACAGATATTCTCCGGGCTTGAGGCCGGAGCGCGCCTTCAGCGCAAACACGCCGCCGATGAACGCCCAGCGATTATTGTCGATCACGCCCTCTCTCTGCAGGACTTCGGCGATGTCGGTCATGCCCGCACGCGGCGGGATATTGACGATCTTGTCCTCCTGCAACGGGCCTGGGGCCTCAAGCTTGCGCGTGCCATAGTAATAGGCAGTGCCGGCGCCGAGCATCGCGATCAACAGGATGGTAATGATGGCATTGCCGACAATGACGAGCGGATTGCGGGCGCGCTCGGACCTCTTGGGCGGTGGCGGCACCTGTTCGGGCTCCAGCGCGGCGCGCGGGGACCGTGGCGAAATGGGCGGCCTCTCACTCATCGATGCAACCTGAGTCCTGTCGGTTCAATCGCGGCGTCGCGGGTCGTGACACCGGCCGGTCGTATTCGCCCAAGGTTAGGATTTAAGATTAGGATTTATCGCCGAATACGGCGAAACGGTGGACTCACTCCCGATATGACGCTTAGCCGGCTACACGCTGCATCAGCACGGAAGCATTGGTGCCTCCGAAACCGAACGAATTGGACAACACGACATTGATCTCACGCTTGCGCGGCGCGCGGGGCACCAGATCAATCGCAGTTGCGACCGACGGATTATCGAGATTGATGGTCGGCGGCGCCACACTATCGCGGATCGCAAGAATGCTGAAGATCGCCTCGATCGCGCCGGCGGCGCCGAGCAAATGCCCGGTCGACGATTTGGTCGACGACATCGACACCTGGGAGGCGGCATTGCCGAGCAGCCGCTCCACCGCGCCGAGTTCGATTTCATCGCCGATCTGCGTCGAGGTTCCATGCGCGTTGATGTAGTCGATGTCGGAAGCAGCGATTCCGGCGCGCTTGATCGCAGCGCTCATGCTGCGGAACGCGCCATCGCCGTCGGGAGTCGGTGAGGTGATGTGATAGGCATCCCCCGACAGCCCGTAACCGATCACCTCGGCATAAATCTTCGCGCCACGCCGTTTGGCGTGTTCGTATTCCTCGAGCACCACGACGCCAGCGCCCTCTCCCATCACGAATCCGTCGCGATCCCTGTCGTAGGGCCGCGATGCCTTCTCCGGCGTGTCGTTGAACGCGGAGGACAGCGCGCGTGCCGCACAGAAACCCGCCATCGCCAGCCGGCAGATCGGAGATTCGGTGCCACCCGCCACCATCACATCGGCATCGCCGAGCGCGATCAGCCGGCTGGCGTCACCGATGGCGTGCGCGCCGGTCGAACAGGCGGTGACCACGGCGTGGTTGGGGCCCTTGAGGCCATGCTCGATCGAGACATAACCCGACGCCAGATTGATCAGGCGGCCCGGAATGAAAAACGGCGACACCTTGCGGGGGCCGCGCTCCTTGAGCAGCAGCGCGGTATCGGCGATGCCGGACAGGCCGCCGATGCCGGAGCCGATCATGGTGCCGGTGGCGCAACGTTCCTCTTCGGTGGAGGGATGCCAGTTGGCATCGTCGAGCGCCTGGCGCGCCGCACACATCGCGAAGATGATGAAGTCGTCGACCTTGCGCTGGTCCTTCGGCTCCATCCACTGGTCGGGATTGAACGTGCCGTCACTGCCGTCGCCGCGCGGAATAATGCAGGCAATACGGCTGGCCAGGTCCGACACGTCGAACGTATCGATCCGCCTCGCGCCGCTCTCGCTATTGAGGATTCGCTTCCAGGTCGGCTCGATGCCACAGCCGAGTGGCGACACCATGCCGAGGCCCGTGACGACAACCCGCCTCATATTCATCACTCCAGCCCCGGATTCGCGGTCC
>JAGXAF010000053.1 GCA_018971675.1 Bradyrhizobium sp. | reverse complement strand
AATATTCGGCAGATCAAAATTGACCACATGGCTGATGCCGTCGACGTCGATGCCGCGAGCGGCGATGTCGGTGGCCACCAGGGTGCGGATTTCGCCGGAACGAAACGCGGCCAGCACGCGCTCGCGATGGTTCTGCGATTTGTTGCCATGGATGGCGTTGGAGGTAATGCCGGCCCTGGCGAGTTCCCTTACCACCTTGTCAGCACCATGCTTGGTGCGGGTGAAGATCAATGCCCGATCGACCGCTTCCTGTTTCAAAAGCTGCGCCAGGAACGTCGGCTTGGCGGTGTGATCGACCTGGATGATCCGCTGGCTGATGCGTTCCACCGTCGAGGAGACCGGCGTCACGGCGACCCGCGCCGGATCGCGCAGCATCGCTTCGGCAAGCTCGGCGATGTCCGTCGGCATGGTTGCCGAAAAGAACAACGTCTGCCGCTTGACCGGCAATTTCGAGACGATCTTCCTGATGTCGTTGATGAAGCCCATGTCGAGCATGCGGTCAGCTTCATCGAGCACCAGGAATTCGACCTGACCGAGCTTGAGGCCGTTGCTTTGTACGAGATCGAGCAGGCGACCGGGCGTGGCCACCAGGACTTCGACGCCCTGCATGACCGAACGAACCTGGCGTCCCATCGGCACGCCGCCGATCGCCAGCGCGGAGGTCAGGCGCACATGACGGCCGTAGGCATTGAAGCTGTCGAGAATCTGCCCCGACAATTCGCGGGTCGGGCTTAGCACCAGCACGCGGCAGGCCTTCGGCTGTGGCCTGATGCGGTTCTGCAGGATGCGATGCAGGATCGGAAGCGCAAAGGCAGCGGTCTTGCCGGTGCCGGTCTGCGCGATGCCGACGACATCACGGCCGGTCAGTGCGATGGGAATGGTTTGGGCCTGGATGGGCGTGGGCGTGAGATAATTCTCTTCGTTGAGCGCACGCGAGATGGGATCGGCAAGGCCGAAATCCTGAAAGGAGGTCAAAAGGAGGGTTTCTTTCCATTATAAAAGCAAACGCCCGGCGCTACTGGCCAGGAGTGTGCAAAGGGTGTCATGGACACCCGCGTGTTTGGGGCGTCGGTGTTGGTCAGCTGAAGGGGCAAGCCAGAAACCGCTAGACGGGATCAGAACACGCGGCTCGCAGTGACCCGGTGATTCCCTGGGTCGTGCCGTTGATATGGAACACGAACGCGGCGCTTTCAAGGTAAATCGTGAAATCACGCTCCGGCCCGGTTGAAAGTAGCGTTGATTTTGGATGATTTGCACGTTGGGCTGGTCATCGGGTCCGGGAAAACGAGGAAATCGCTGCTGTAAATTTAGCCATAGTAGCATAATTGCCCATGATTTGAGCTGGCTGATAACGAAGCATACGATTTCACGATCTAATTATTAGGCAGCGATGTCAGTCGTTTTTGCGCGTAGCACGAAATTCACAAGCTTTTTCATGATCTTAGATCATCTTCATGGCGTGGCACGGTTCTTGCGATTCCGTTAACGCAGGCAGCCGTGGGCCGTTTCGCAGCGTTTTAACCGCCTGCGTCAGGGAGACGACATCTCATGCTTACGCAATTGACTCACGATACAGCGACGCCCCTCAGCCGTCGTCGCTGGCTGGCAGCGACAGCTGGTCTCATTCTCGGCCTTTCGGCCTTCGGCTCGGCCAAGGCGGCGGACGACACCATCAAGGTCGGCGTCCTGCACTCGCTCTCGGGCACCATGGCAATCAGCGAAACCACGCTGAAGGATACCGTCCTGTTCATGATCGATGAACAAAACAAGAAGGGCGGCGTGCTCGGCAAGAAGCTCGAAGCCGTGGTCGTCGATCCCGCATCGAACTGGCCGCTGTTCGCCGAAAAAGCCCGCGAATTGATCACCAAGGACAAGGTCTCGGTGGTGTTCGGGTGCTGGACCTCGGTGTCGCGCAAATCCGTGCTGCCGGTGTTCAAGGAGCTGAATTCGATCCTGTTCTATCCGGTGCAGTACGAAGGCGAAGAGAGCGAGCGCAACGTGTTCTACACCGGCGCCGCGCCGAACCAGCAGGCGATCCCCGCCGTCGATTATCTGATGAAGGAAGAAAAGGTGAAGCGCTGGGTGCTGGCCGGCACCGACTATGTCTATCCGCGCACCACCAACAAGATCCTCGAAGCCTATCTGAAGTCGAAAGGCGTCAAGGATGAAGACATCATGATCAACTACACGCCGTTCGGTCATTCCGACTGGCAGACGATCGTCGCCGACATCAAGAAGTTCGGCTCCGCCGGTAAGAAGACCGCCGTGGTCTCCACCATCAACGGCGACGCCAACGTTCCCTTCTACAAGGAACTCGGCAACCAGGGCATCAAGGCGACCGATATTCCGGTGGTCGCGTTCTCGGTGGGCGAGGAAGAACTCGCCGGCCTCGATACCAGGCCGCTGGTCGGCCATCTCGCGGCCTGGAACTACTTCGAGTCGATCAAGACCCCGGCCAACGAGGCCTTCATCAAGGAATGGCAGGCCTATACCAAGAACCCGAAGCGCACCACCAATGACCCGATGGAGGCCACCTATATCGGCTTCAACATGTGGGTGAAGGCGGTCGAGAAGGCCAAGTCGGTTGACGCCGACAAGGTGATCGACGCGCTGCCCGGCACCAAGACGCCGAACCTGACCGGCGGCATCGCCGAGGTGCTGCCCAACCACCACATCACCAAGCCGGTGTTCATCGGCGAGATCAAGGGCAACGGCCAGTTCGACGTGGTGTGGAAGACGCCGGGCCTGGTTGCCGGCGATGCCTGGTCGAAGGAACTGCCCGACTCGAAGGACCTGATCGGCGATTGGGTCGGTCACAAGTGCGGCAACTGGAACACCAAGACCAACAAGTGCGGCGGTTAGGGTTCCTGATCGAGGCCTGAATACCAACGAACCGGGGAAGGCGGCGACATCCGCCGCCTTCCCCATCGCTCCTGCCGGGGTCTGACAGTGCTTATTAAAATCTTCAAAAACTTCCGTGCGCTGCCTTTTGCGTTGCTGGTGATCTTCACCACCGTGCTTCCGGCGCTCGCCGGGCCGTTCGAGGACGCGATCGCCAAATTCGCCGACGACGATTATTCTTCGACCGAAGAGGCCGTCGGCCTGATCGCGACCTCAGGCAATCCGCTGGCCTTCGCGATCATTAGTGCGCTGCAGGACGGCCGCCTGATGGCCGATCCCGACACCAAGAAGATTTACGTCACGCAGGCCGACGGCAAGATCATCGATGCCGCGACCGGCGCTGCGGTCGCCAGCATTCCCGACAGCGCCGCCGCGGTTCGGATCAACAATCATCTGCGCCGCGCCGTGGATGCCGCGCTGGGCGGCCTGACGCTGTCGTCGCCGGATCCGGACAAGCGCATCCAGGCCGCGCAATCGGTGTTCAAGACCCATGACGAGGCGATGCTACCGCTGATCGACAATGCGCTGAAGAAGGAGACCAACAGGGACGCCAAGCAGGCCCTGACCGTCGCCCGCGCCGCAATCCTGCTGTTCAAGGCCGACGCTACCGAAGAGCAAAAGCTCGATGCCGTCGCGACCATCCGTTCGCGCGGCGACCAGGAAGCGCTGGCGATGCTGGCTGACGTGCCGTCGGATGCACCCCCGGCGGTCGCCCATGCCGCGGCCGGCGCGATTTCGGCGATCCAGCAACGGCTCGCGCTGTGGTCGGTGGTGCAGAATGCCTGGTATGGGCTGTCGCTCGGCTCGGTATTGCTGCTGGCGGCGATTGGCCTGGCCATCACCTTCGGCGTGATGGGCGTCATCAACATGGCGCATGGCGAGATGGTGATGATCGGCGCCTATGTCACCTTCGTGGTGCAGCAGACTATCCGCACCAGCTATGCCGGGTTGGCCGAATATTCGCTGCTGATCGCGGTGCCGGCGGCGTTCATCGTGGCCGGCGCGATTGGTATCCTGATCGAGCGAACCATCATCCGCTTCCTCTACGGCCGCCCGCTGGAGACGCTGCTGGCGACCTGGGGCCTGTCGCTGGTGTTGCAGCAGGCGGTGCGCACCATGTTCGGCCCGACCAACCAGGAGGTCGCCAATCCCTCCTGGATGAGCGGCGCGTTCCAGCTCGGGCAGATCTCGATCACCTATAACCGGCTCTGGATCCTCTGCTTCACGCTTGCGGTGTTCGCGATCCTGCTGGCGATGCTGCGCTACACCGCGCTCGGGCTCGAGATGCGCGCGGTGACGCAGAACCGCCGGATGGCGGCCTCGATGGGAATCGCGACCTCGCGGGTCGACGCGCTGACCTTCGGTCTCGGCTCGGGGATTGCCGGTATCGCCGGCGTGGCGCTGTCGCAGATCGACAATGTCAGTCCCAACCTCGGCCAGAGTTACATCATCGATTCCTTTATGGTGGTGGTATTCGGCGGCGTCGGAAATCTCTGGGGCACGCTGGTCGGCGCCTTCACGCTCGGCATCGCCAACAAATTCCTAGAGCCGGTGGCGGGCGCCGTGCTCGGCAAGATCGCCATTCTCGTATTGATCATCCTGTTCATCCAGAAACGCCCGCGCGGCCTGTTCGCGATGAAGGGGCGGGCGGTGGAAGCATGATGGCGCATGTGCTCACGCGTTCGCTGGACCGCAGCGCGACCGTATTCCTGATCGTGGTCGCCGCGGCCGGCGTGTTGATTCCGCTGTCGAACCTGTTGTTGCCGATCGGTTCGCTGTTCCAGGTGCCGACCTATCTGGTGTCGCTGTTCGGCAAATATGTCTGCTACGCGATTCTGGCGCTCGCGATCGACCTGATCTGGGGCTATTGCGGCATTCTCTCGCTGGGCCACGGCGCATTCTTCGCGGTCGGCGGCTACGCGATGGGAATGTATCTGATGCGCCAGATCGGCAGCCGCGGCGTCTACGGCAATCCGATCTTACCGGATTTCATGGTGTTCCTGAACTATCCGAAGCTGCCATGGTACTGGCACGGCTTCGACATGTTCTGGTTCGCGGCGGTGATGGTGATCCTGGCGCCGGGCCTGCTGGCGTTCTGCTTCGGCTGGCTGGCGTTCCGCTCGCGCGTCACCGGCGTTTACCTTTCGATCATCACCCAGGCGATGACCTATGCGCTGATGCTGGCCTTCTTCCGCAACGATTTCGGCTTCGGCGGCAATAACGGCCTGACCGATTTCAAGGACATTCTCGGCTTCAACGTCCAGGCCGAAGGCACCCGCGCTGCGTTGTTCGCACTGAGCTGTCTCGGGCTGATCATAGGCTTCCTGATCTGCCGCGCGGTGGTGACGTCGAAGCTGGGCAAGGTGTTGATCGCGGTACGCGACGCCGAATCCCGCACCAGATTTCTCGGCTACCGCGTCGAATCCTACAAGCTGTTCGTGTTCACGCTTTCGGCCTGCATGGCCGGCGTTGCCGGTGCGCTCTATGTGCCGCAGGTCGGCATCATCAATCCCGGCGAATTCGCGCCGGGTAATTCCATCGAAGCCGTGATCTGGGTGGCGGTCGGCGGCCGCGGCACGCTGATTGGCGCGGCGCTTGGCGCCGTCGTGGTCAATTACGCGAAAACCGTCTTCACGTCGGGTCCGCTGGCGCCGTACTGGCTGTTCATGCTGGGCGCGCTGTTCATCCTGGTGACGCTGTTGCTGCCGAGGGGCATCATCGGCACCTGCAATGCCCGGTCGGAGCCGCACGAGGCACAGCGCCTGACCGCGAATACCTTGTGCGTTGCGCGCGAAGACGGCATCAGCGAACCGAATATGGCGGACTGAACATCATGGATTCAATGGTGACCTCGGCTTTGCTGTATCTCGATGGCGTGCATGTCTCGTTCGACGGCTTTCACGCCATCAACAACCTGTCGCTGACGCTTGCGCCCGGCGAGATGCGCGCCATCATTGGCCCCAACGGCGCCGGCAAGACCACGATGATGGACATCATCACCGGCAAGACCAAGCCGGACCAGGGCGAAGTGCTGTTCGACGGCGTCACCGACCTGACCCGGCTCGACGAAACCAGAATCGCCGAACTCGGGATCGGCCGAAAATTCCAGAAGCCGACAGTGTTCGAAAGCCAGACCATCGAGGACAATCTGTTGCTGGCGCTCAATGTCGACCATCGCGTCAAGGGCACGCTGTTCTGGCGGGAAACCAGGGCCGAATCCGAGCGCATCGATCGCGTGCTGGAAACCATCCGCCTGAAGGACTCGCGCAACCGTCTCGCTCGCAGCCTGTCGCATGGCCAGAAGCAATGGCTCGAAATCGGCATGCTGCTGGCGCAGGATCCGAAACTGTTGCTGGTCGACGAACCCGTGGCCGGCATGACCGACGTCGAAACCCATCAGACCGCCGAGCTGCTCAAGGAGATCAACCGCGAAAAGACCATCATGGTCGTCGAGCACGACATGTCATTTGTCCGCGAACTTGGCGTCAAGGTGACTTGCCTGCATGAAGGTTCGGTGCTGGCCGAAGGGACCATCGATCAGGTCTCCTCGAACGAGCGGGTGATCGAAGTGTATTTGGGACGCTGATTCATGCTCAAGGTCGACAACATCAATCTGTTTTACGGAGCAGCGCAGGCGCTGCGCCGGGTTTCGATCACAGCCGAGCCGGGCAAGGTGATGTGCGTGCTCGGCCGCAACGGCGTCGGCAAGACCAGCCTGCTGCGCGCGATGGTCGGCCAGTACCCGATAGCCTCCGGCTCGATCACCTTCAACGGCGCCGAGATTTCCGGCCTGAAACCCTACGAGCGGGCGCGGCGCGGCATCGGCTTCGTGCCGCAGGGCCGCGAGATTTTTCCGCTGCTGACGGTGGAAGAAAATCTCAAGACCGGCTACGGCCCGCTGAAGCGCGAGGACCGCAACATTCCCGACGACGTGTTCTCGCTGTTTCCGGTGCTCAACACGATGTTGGGACGGCGCGGCGGCGATCTCTCCGGCGGCCAGCAGCAGCAACTCGCGATCGGCCGCGCGCTGGTGATGCGGCCGAAGCTGTTGCTGCTGGACGAGCCGACCGAGGGCATTCAGCCCTCGATCATCAAGGATATCGGCCGCGCCATCTCCTATCTGCGCAGCCTGGGCAATATCGCGGTCGTGCTGGTCGAACAATATCTCGACTTTGCCTGCGAGCTCGGCGACAATTTCGCCGTGATGGACCGTGGCGCGGTTAAATATGCCTGCGATCGGAGCAAGCTCGATCCCGGCGAAATCAGCCGCCAGATGGCACTTTAATGCAAGGTTTTGGGCGCGGCCGCCGCGGGTCGCGCGTTTTGGGGAGCGTTTGCGGACGGATGCTGACCGACACTACGAGCGCGACCTCCCTGATCTTCGCTGCCAACCGGGCCCGCGGCTCGGTGGCGTTCGACGTGCATCTGGTCAATGGCATCACCCGCCGTCGCCATCTGCATGAATCCGGCTCGCTGCGGGTACGTTTTCCCTCGCCCGAGACCGATAGCCTCTCGGCCGTGTTCGTCAACACCGCAGGCGGCGTCGCCGGCGGCGATCGTTTCGATATCAACATCGCGGCCGGCGAGGGCGCGCGGCTGACATTGACGACGGCCGCGGCGGAAAAAATCTACCGCGCCGAAAGCAGTCCCGCGCAGCTCGATATTTCGCTGAAGGCCGCGGCCGGGTCGCATCTGGGCTGGCTGCCGCAGGAAACCATTCTGTTCGACCGCGCCAGGGTGTCGCGGAGGATCGACATCGATCTCGCGGAGGGCGCTTCGCTGCTGCTCTCCGAAATCGTGGTGTTCGGGCGTGCCGCGATGGGCGAACGGATGCTGCAGGGCGAATTCATCGACCGCTGGCGGGTCCGGCGCGGCGGCAGGCTTGTGTTCGCGGAGACCATCCGGCTCGACGGCGATATTGGCGCCAAGCTGGCGAGACCCGCCGTCGCCAAGGGGGGGGTCGCTATCGGCACGGCGTTGATCGTGCCGGGCGACGAGGTGCTGGTCGAACGCATCCGAACGCTGTCGGACAAGTTCGGCGGCGAGGTTGGAATCTCTGCTTGGAATGGATTTGCAATGGTCCGCTTCTGTGCCGAAGATGCGGCCCGGCTTCGCACCGATATGATGGCCGTGCTCGGCCACGCCCGTGGTTTGGCACTGCCAAGGCTCTGGCTCAATTAGCCTCCGACTTTATTAATTATCAGAGTGCTCGCATGAATCTCTCTCCCCGCGAAAAGGACAAGCTTCTGATCTCGATGGCGGCGATGGTGGCGCGGCGGCGGCTGGAGCGCGGCGTGAAGCTCAACCATCCCGAGGCCATCGCAATCATTTCCGATTTCATCGTCGAGGGCGCGCGCGACGGCCGTACCGTAGCCGAATTGATGCAGGCCGGCGCCCAGGTGCTGACCCGCGCCCAGGTGATGCCCGGAATCCCCGAGATGATTCACGACATCCAGGTCGAAGCGACGTTTCCGGACGGCACCAAGCTCGTCACCGTGCACGAGCCGATCAGGTAGGAGCGACCGCGATGATTCCCGGCGAGTTATTCATCAAGGACGGCGAGATCGAGCTTAATGCCGGCCGCAAGACGGTGACGTTGACCGTCGCCAACTCGGGCGATCGGCCTATCCAGGTCGGTTCGCATTATCATTTCTTCGAGACCAATCCGGCGCTGAAATTCGATCGCAAGAAGGCCCGCGGCATGCGGCTCGACATCGCCGCCGGCACCGCGGTACGGTTCGAACCGGGACAGACCCGCAGCGTGCAACTGGTGGCGCTGGCCGGCAAGCGCGTCGTGTACGGTTTTCGTGGCAACGTGATGGGTAAATTATGAGCACGAAAATCAAACGTTCCGTCTATGCCGACATGTTCGGGCCAACCACCGGCGACCGGATACGGCTGGCCGACACCGACCTCATCATCGAGATCGAAAAAGACTTCACCATTTATGGCGAGGAGGTGAAATTCGGCGGCGGCAAGGTGATCCGCGACGGCATGGGCCAATCGCAGGTCACCAATCGGCAGGGCGCGGTCGATACCGTGATCACCAACGCGCTGATCGTCGATCACTGGGGCATCGTCAAGGCCGACGTCGCGATCAAGGAAGGCATGATCAGCGCGATCGGCAAGGCCGGCAATCCGGACATCCAGCCCGGCGTGACCATCGTGATCGGCCCCGGCACCGATGTGATCGCGGGCGAGGGCAAGATCCTCACCGCGGGAGGATTCGACAGCCATATCCATTTCATCTGCCCGCAGCAGATCGAGCACGCGCTGATGTCCGGCGTCACCTCAATGCTGGGTGGCGGCACCGGGCCGTCGCACGGCACCTTTGCCACGACCTGCACGCCCGGGCCCTGGCATATGGCGCGGATGATCCAGTCGTTCGACGCGTTCCCGGTCAATCTCGGTATTTCCGGCAAAGGCAATGCTTCCCGTCCGGCCTCGCTGGTCGAGATGATCAAGGGCGGCGCCTGCGCGCTGAAGCTGCATGAGGATTGGGGTACCACACCGGCCGCGATCGACAATTGCCTGTCGGTCGCCGACGATTACGACGTCCAGGTGATGATCCACTCCGACACGCTGAACGAGTCAGGTTTTGTCGAGGACACCGTGAAGGCGTTCAAGGGCCGCACCATCCACGCCTTTCACACCGAGGGCGCCGGCGGCGGTCACGCGCCCGACATCATCAAGATCGCGGGCCTGACGAACGTGCTGCCGTCATCGACCAACCCGACGCGGCCGTTCACCCGCAACACCATTGACGAGCATCTCGATATGCTGATGGTGTGCCACCATCTCGATCCCGCGATCGCAGAAGATCTCGCCTTTGCCGAAAGCCGCATCCGCAAGGAGACCATCGCCGCGGAAGACATCCTGCACGATCTCGGCGCGCTCTCGATGATGTCGTCGGATTCGCAGGCCATGGGCCGGCTCGGCGAAGTCATCATCCGTACCTGGCAGACCGCCGACAAGATGAAGAAACAGCGCGGCTCGCTGCCAGAAGACAGGGGCAGCAACGACAATTTCCGGGTCAAGCGCTACGTCGCCAAATACACCATCAATCCCGCGATCGCACACGGCGTCTCGAAACTGATCGGCTCGGTAGAAAAGGGCAAGCTGGCCGATCTCGTGCTATGGTCGCCGGCTTTCTTCGGCGTCAAGCCGGACTGCATCATCAAGGGCGGCTCGATTGTGGCAGCTCCGATGGGCGACCCCAATGCATCGATCCCCACGCCGCAGCCGGTGCATTACCAGCCGATGTTTGCTGCCTACGGCAAGTCGCTGACGGCCTCCTCGGTGGTGTTCTCGTCGAAGGCTGCGGTCGCGTCGGGTCTGGCGCGGAAGTTCGGCATTTCCAAGAAGCTCCACGCGGTGCAGAACACACGCGACGGCATCTCCAAGAAGAGCATGATCCACAACGGCGCCACCCCCAGGATCGAGGTCGATCCCGAGACCTATGAGGTGCGCGCCGACGGCGAGCTTCTGACCTGCGCGCCGGCCGAGGTCCTTCCCATGGCGCAGCGCTATTTCATGTTCTAAAGCGAGATGAGATTAGGCTGAATAGATTTGGGATTCCGCGGTAGCAAGCTGGTCGCCAAGGTTCCGCACGGACGCTGGAAGACCATGACGTTCCTCGCGGCATTGCGCCACGATCGCATCGAGGCGCCATGGTTTATCGAAGGCCCCATCGATGGCGAGAGCTTTCGTCTCTACGTCAAGGAGGTTCTGCTGCCGACGCTTCGCCCGGGTGACATTGACATCTTGGACAATCTTGGCGCCATAAAGTCATTATGCCTGAGAAGGTCGATTTCCGCTGACGGGAATGTCCGCAAATCAAGAACAATAACGGGAGAGAATTCGATGATTTACGTCGGCGATGGGAAGGTCGAGAGTCCTGAGCCAATGATCCGCGCCACACAGGTCAGCCCACGGCATCGATGGAAAGAGCCGCCCGCCGATAACGTCGTTCTCGATTTCGACGACCGGCACCGGCGGCGAATGGCGATGACGGGCACGCGGGGGCTTGAATTCCTGCTGGACCTTGAAAACGCTGTCGCGCTGCGCGGCGGCGATGCGCTACTGCTCGAGGATGGCCGGCTGATCGAAGTGGTCGCAGCGCCGGAGCCGTTGATAGAGATTCGCGGTGCCGATCCGCTGCATCTGGTCCGGGTCGCCTGGCATCTCGGCAACCGTCATCTGCCGACGCAGATCATGGCCAAGGGCCTGCGAATCCGGCGCGATCACGTGATCGAGGCGATGGTGAGGGGCCTGGGCGCGCGCATCATCGAGATCGAGGCGCCGTTCGATCCCGAAGGCGGCGCCTATGCCGACGGCGGCCATGACCACGCCTCGGACGATCATGCCCATCATCACGCCGCGAACGATCACGCGTCGCATGATCATTCAGGCCACGATCACCCGGCCCACGATCATGGCGACCAACATCACCATGACGAGCATTGCGGGCATGAACATCACCAAGGCCATACCCATGCTCATGACCACAAATAAGCCGCCGGCAAAACCCCGGCGGGGTGCGGCGGCAACCGCAAACGCGATCGAGACCGCCGCGGCGCCTGCCGTCGATAATGCCGGTGCGATCGAGGACGTCGCGGCCGCAGCGCTGTACCGGCTAATGACGTGGCTGTCGCCGTCGTTTCCGATCGGAGCGTTTTCTTATTCCAGCGGCATCGAATGGGCCGTGGAAGCCGGCGAAATCGTCGATGCCGCCTCCTTGCAGGATTGGCTGACGGCGATACTGGCGGATGGCGCGGGATTTTGCGACGGCGTGTTTTTGGCGCAGGCATATCGGGCAGCAAGTTCAGGCGATCATGCCGGCTTGCGCGATATAGCGGAGCTGGCGGCGACCTTCGTGCCGTCGCGCGAGCGCCAGCTCGAAACGTCGGCGCAGGGCCGCGCGTTCATCGACATCGCGCGGTCGGCGTGGAATTGCGACGGGCTGGATCAAATAATCGCCGGTTGCGACGGCGCGATCGTCTACCCCGTCGCGGTCGGCCTGGTCAGCGCGGCGCATGCGATGCCGCTTGCGCCGACGATCCACGCCTTCTTTCATGCGTTGGCCTCGAACTGGATCTCCGCCGGCGCGCGGCTTGTTCCGCTGGGGCAGACCGACAGCCAGCGCACGCTGGCCGCGCTGGAGCCGGTCGTTGCTGCGACCGCCACGCGCGCGCTCACGGCGTCGCTCGACGATCTCGGCAGCGCGACCTTTCGTGCCGACCTGGCCGGCATGCACCACGAGACGCAATACACGCGGCTGTTCAGGTCGTGAACGATAAATCAACTGTAATGAGAGCACGCAACATGTCCAAATCCCACGGCCCGCTTCGGATCGGCATCGGCGGTCCTGTCGGATCGGGCAAGACCGCGCTGATGGATCTGCTCTGCAAGTCGATGCGCGAGCGCTATGATATCGCGGCGATCACCAACGACATCTATACCAAATGGGATGCGGAATTCTTGGTGCGCTCGGGCTCGCTGACGCCGGATCGCATCGCCGGCGTCGAGACCGGCGGCTGCCCGCACACCGCGATCCGCGAGGATGCCTCGATGAATCTTGCCGCGATCGCCGACATGCGAGCGAAATTTCCGGACCTCGATATGGTGCTGATCGAATCCGGCGGCGATAATCTCGCGGCGACCTTCTCGCCGGAGCTGGCCGATCTGACCATCTACGTGATCGACGTCGCCGCCGGCGACAAGATCCCGTCCAAGGGCGGCCCGGGCATTACGCGGTCGGACCTCCTAGTCATCAACAAGATCGACCTCGCGCCGCATGTCGGCGCGTCGCTGCAGAAAATGGATACCGATGCGAAGCGCATGCGCGGCGAACGGCCCTTCGTGATGACTAATTTGAAGAACAGCGAAGGCCTCGATCGCATCATCGGCTTCATCGAGGCCAAGGGCGGGCTCAGCCCTGCGGTGCGAACCAGGGCGAACTGACCCGGAGGGGCGGCTCGTTAACGTTTTCGGCCCGTGAGGCGCAGGCGAGGGAAAATTCTCGACCCGAGCCGGAACAAAATCGATCCGGCGCAATTGGTGCTATCCGGCTCCGTCCCGCCGCCCCTGAAGGCGGAGCATATTTACTTTTGTCGTCCACCGCAGTTGCGCGCCGATGATCGCTCCGTCACTATCGCCACCGGTCGGTGCCCTGCGGTCTGTTGCAGTTTGTTTGCCGTCCCGGCGAATGTTACACATGCTTGATCCTGTTTTAAGCCGATCCCTCTTTTTCGAGTAGACGAGTGGTTCGGCTGGGCTTCATCATCGGGTTTATCGCGCTTGTCGGGGCTCTGCTCTCCGGTCTTGCGGCCTATCGCGTGCACGATCAGGAGTTGACGCTCGACCGCATTGCAATGGCGCGCGCCATCGACGTTCATGCCAGCCTGGTCCAGGACAGGTTGACCGAGCGTGAACTGCTGGCCCGCGTCGCTTCAGGCCTGTTCCATACACCGTCGGTGATCAAGGCCGACATGCTGCAGCCGCTGCGGGCCTCCATTTATGCCTTCAAGACCGATTTCGTGGTGGCCGGCTGGATTGCCCGGCTCAAGCCTGGCGAATTGGACACCGCGCGGGCTGAACTCGCGAGGGCCGGATTTCCCAATCCCTCGATCCGCAGCTACGACGATTCGCCGCGAGATACCAGCGCGTTGACCCGGCCGATCGACGTGTTGATGGATGTCGAGCCGCGCAATGCGCGGACCATTTCCTTCCCGGGCCGTTCGCTCGACCAGAATCCCGTTCTGGAGCGGATGTTCATGCAGGCCATGAATGAAGGAAAACCGGTCGCGTCGGATCCAATTCCCTTGAGCCTCCACGGACCGATCGGCCTCGTGCTTGCCGCCCCGGTAAAGCAGGACGGCGGTTCACCGGTTGGCTTCGTGACGTTTTCCTATGAGCTGGCGTCATTGATGCTGACCAATGACGACCTCGCGCTGTTCTCGGTGGTCTTGAAGGACCCTCAGCGCGCCGATCAGGAGCTGATCGCCGACGACCGGGGCGCCGTCTCGGAGCGCGCGGTCAATCCGTCAGGTTCACCGCCTTCGGCGGTGCGGACCGTGACGTTTGGCGGGCGCGACTGGTCGCTTGGCTACTATGCCAAGACCAATGCGGCGAAGCGCGCCAAGCAGACCGCCGCGATTGTGGCTGCTATCGGCTGTGCGCTGACCGGGATCATCTGTGGACTGTTCGGCTATGTCGCCTACAACAACCTGCGGCTCAGCCGCGAAATCCAGGTCAGGATCGGATTCGAACGCCGGCTGACCGCCGTGATCGATGAGCTTAATCACCGCGTCAAGAACATCCTTGCTGTGATCCAGTCGATCGTGACGCGGACGCTGCGCCACGGCTCGAACATCGACGTTGCGCGTGAATTGCTGATCGGCCGGATCCACGCCATGTCAAACGTGGTTTCGCTGCTCAGCGAAAGCCGGTGGCAGGGCGTGAACCTGAAAGGATTGTTCGAGGCGCGCGCGATCCCTCACTCCGAACGCATTGCCGTGAGCGGACCTGATATCGCGGTCAGCGCGCGAGCTGCGCAGAGCCTGTCGCTGTTGTTCTTCGAGCTGGCGTCGCATTCCGACGAAGGGCTTTCGCTGGTGGGCAAGCACCCGCATATCGTCGCGCACTGGGAAGTGACCGGCGAGGAGCCCGACGCCATTTTTCACTTCCGCTGGGAGGAGTTCAACACCAGCGCGGCGACTCGCCGCGAGGACAGCGATTTCGGCGTCATCCTGCTCGACCGCGTCGCACCGGAAGCGCTTGGCGGCACGTCCCAGCGATATTTCACCGATGTCAGCTATGTCTATGAACTCACCGCGCCGATGGTGACGGTGGTCGACATGACCGAGCGCGATCGTACCGAACAATTGTCACGGCGCTGAAGTCGACGCCAAAGCGTCATTCGGCGTGTGTCGCCATCCCGAGCTCGGACAGATCGCGTATGCTAGCCGTTGCCGCTGATCACGGCGCGCACGGTCTCATCCGGACCAAAGTCTTCGGTGCCGTCGACATAGAGCAGCGCGCTGAGCTTGGACCGCGCGCGGTTGACGCGGCTCTTGATGGTGCCGACCGCGCAGCCGCAGATCGCCGCAGCATCTTCATAGGAGAAGCCGGAGGCGCCGACCAGGATCAGCGCTTCACGCTGGTCCTGCGGCAGCTTGTCGAGCGCTGCGCGGAATTCCTCGAACTCCAGGTGGGCGCTTTGTGCCGGCTGCGTCTTCAGCGTCTTGGCATAGCTGCCATCGGCGTCCTCCACCTCGCGCCGCCGCTTGCGATAGTCTGAGCGGAACAGATTGCGCAGGATCGTGAACAGCCATGCCGGCAGATTGGAGCCGGGCTGGAACGAGTCGATATTGGCGAGCGCGCGCAGCAGGGTTTCCTGCACCAGATCGTCGGCGCGGTCGCCGTTGCCGCTAAGCGAAATGGCGAACGCGCGCAGGCTCGGAACCGACGCCAGGATGTCGTCGCGGAGAGAATCCGTGAGAGGCATTACTCCCTCCCGTCATTTTTGTCGCCCGCAGTACCCAATTGGGGATTGGGCTCGGAAGCATCAAGCTTTCGAATCAGCTCCGCGAAACGGTCGGGCACGCCCTGCCTGACGACGTCGTCATACATGGCGCGAAGCTGATGGCCGATCCGGGACTGGATTTCGGCGCTTAGCCTGCCGGGTGTGGCATTCTTCGACTTTACATCTTTCATGACCTGATCCACGCTTCCCCGAGGGCTAACTCCCTGAATATCTGATGTTATCGTAGAATCCTGGAACCCCCTGCAGAAAGGCTAATGCAAAGTCGGCCGGAAAGTTCCCGACATTGTGGAACTTCTATCCGGCTGAAGCGTAGTCAGGCTGCCAGGGGAGCCCGGGTCACCCTGAGAGGCAGTTCGACCCGCAGTTCGACCCAATGAGACCAAATGGAGTGGGGATGTCCCGATCACAGCTCGTTGCTGAACATTTGCCGCTATTGCGACGCTATGCCCGTGCGCTGACGGGAAGCCAGACGTCGGGCGACGCCTATGTCGGAGCCATGCTCGAGGCGCTGCTGCAGGATCCGTCGCTGCTCGACGAAAAACACGGCGCACGCGCGGGCCTGTTCCGGCTGTTCACGCGGATCTGGAACTCGGTCTCGCTCAACGACGATGCCGCGGTCACGACGTTGCCGATGCCGTCGGAGCGCAGGCTTTCGAATATCACCCCGCTGCCGCGCCAGGCCTTTCTGCTGTTGTCGCTGGAGGGCTTTTCCGAGGAGGAAGTGGCCTACATTCTCGGCACCGACGTCGCCGAGACCCGCGAGCTTGCCGATACGGCGGGACGGGAAATGGCGGTCGAAATCGCGACGGATGTTTTGATCATCGAGGATGAGACCTTCATCGCGATGGATCTCGAGAGCCTGGTGAAAAATCTCGGCCACAACGTGATCGGCGTCGCGCGCACCCACACCGATGCGGTGGCGCTGGCGAAGAACAAGAAGCCCGGCCTGATCCTGGCGGACATCCAGCTTGCCGATGGCAGTTCGGGGCTCGACGCCGTCAACGAATTGCTGAAGGTGTTCGAGGTACCGGTGGTGTTCATCACCGCCTATCCGGAGCGCTTCCTGACCGGCGAGCGTCCCGAGCCGGCGTTCCTGGTCTCAAAACCGTTCCAGCCCGCGATGGTGTCGGCGGTCGCAAGCCAGGCGTTGTTCTTCCAGCGCAACTCGCGTAACCGCGCCCCGAGGGCGGCGGCGTCCTGATTCCCGGATAAGGGCTCGGTTCAATCCGGGCCTTTTCGTAGGACGGCTTCGCTTAACTCTCTGAAATCACGTTTCGACGCATGGCCAATACGATCAAACAGGCGCCTATTATCGCCATTGGCATGCAGTAAGCCATGCCCATTGTGATCCGGACCATATACAATGCCATCCGGCTCCCTGAAAACTTCTCCTACAAAGCGTGCAGGCTTAACCTGATGCGAAAGAGCCTGCAATGCCGATCGGAGCGACCGCCGCGCTAGCTGCGCCAAAATCGCCTGTGCAAACAGCGGATTTCAAATCGGCTCCACAACAAGGAATCCCGAACCAAGGTTTCGGAAACCATTCTCGGGCTCTGTTGAACCCGCTAACGAAATTGAAAACCGGCCTTGGCACAGTCGCCCCAGCGAGCAAACAGGGGGGACCTCAATGAGCGGAAGAGCTGTCTTGGAAAACGTGCGCCGATATCGCGCGATTGCTTCATTGTACCGTCAAACAGCGGTGTTCCGGCCGGTCCAGAAATGGTCTCTGCTGGCGCAGGCTCTTGAGTATGAGCGATTGGCGATCACGGAGCTCGAAACCTATTTCGGGGCATTGGAGGCGTGCCCTCGCTAACCGAATATTAGCTACGGAGTCGACCCGCGCGCGTGACATCGCGGCAATAGCCGGCGCGAGCGGCGGGTTCGCTCCGAATTCCGAACTGGAACTCAAGCCTGGCAGGCGCATTATCTACCCGACGGAGGGTTTCCCTACCTACGGAGGAGTTACAATGCACCTGAAGCTTCTCGCCGCCGCCGTTGCGATGGCGGCCTTGGTGGCCGGCCCCGCGAGTGCGCGGGTTTATCACCATCATCATGTTTACCATCACTACTATCGCGGCGTCGGGCCGGTAGGTGCCGCCGCCGGCATCGCCGGATTGGCGATCGGGACGGCCGGCGCTATCGCGACCGCACCCTACCGAGACTCCTATGGTTACTATGGCTACGACCGCGGTTATGACCCTTACTACGGGCCCGGCCCCTATTACGGGCCTCGCTGGTAGACAACAAAAAGGCGGCCGGTTCGGCCGCCTTTTTAATGACGCCGACCTCGGTGCGGTAGACTCCGATAGTCTTGCCCGCTGCTACTGATTGATCGTCGGTGCCGCGGTGACGCCTGATTTTATTTCTTCGAGGCAGAAGGATCAGCGTGTGCTCCACACGGGAGCCG
>JAGXAF010000288.1 GCA_018971675.1 Bradyrhizobium sp. | reverse complement strand
CATATCGCGCAGGCCGTCGATCCCTTTGTGTTCCGGCTGTCGATTTTCGTGCTCGCCGTGTTCGTCGGCTATTTCGTGGTGTGGTCGGTGACGCCCGCGCTGCATACGCCGCTGATGTCGGTGACCAATGCGATCTCCTCGGTGATCGTGGTCGGCGCGCTGCTCGCGGTGGGCGTCGGAATGATTTCCAGCGGCAGCGGCTGGGCGCGCGGCTTCGGCTTCGTCGCGTTGATCTTTGCCTGCGTGAACATCTTCGGCGGCTTCCTGGTCACCCAGCGGATGCTGGCGATGTACAAGAAGAAAGCCAAGTGAGCGGCGTACCTCGCGGATGACGAAGGAAACGGGGATCTGAGATGAACGCCAACCTGTCCGCAGTCCTGTATCTGGTTGCCGGCATCCTTTTCATCCTGTCGCTGCGCGGACTGTCGAGCCCGGCATCCAGCCGCCGGGGCAACTTCCTGGGCATGATCGGCATGGCGATCGCGGTGGCGACGACACTGGCGTCCCATCCGCCGGCCGACGCTGTCGCCTGGATCCTCGTGATTGTTGGCGTCGCGATCGGCGGCGGCATCGGCGCGTTGATCGCGCGCCGGGTGCCGATGACCTCGATGCCGGAACTGGTCGCGGCATTTCACTCGCTGGTCGGCATGGCCGCGGTGCTGGTCGCGGCCGGGGCGTTCTATGCGCCCGAGGCATTCGACATCGGCACGCCCGGCAATATTCATCCGCAGAGCCTGGTTGAAATGTCGCTTGGCGTGGCCATCGGCGCGCTGACCTTCACCGGCTCGGTGATCGCGTTCGCGAAACTGTCGGGACGGATGAGCGGCAAACCGATCATCCTGCCGGCGCGGCATCTCATCAATATCGTGCTCGGGCTGGCGCTTGTGGTGTTCATCACCGGCCTCGTGATGTCGGGCAGCGCGATGGACTTCTGGCTGATCGTCGTTCTCGCGCTGACGCTCGGCGCGCTCCTGATCATCCCGATCGGTGGCGCCGACATGCCGGTCGTGATCTCGATGCTGAATTCCTATTCCGGCTGGGCCGCGGCCGGCATCGGCTTCACGCTCGGCAACTCCGCGCTGATCGTCACCGGCGCGCTGGTCGGCTCATCCGGCGCGATTCTGTCCTACATCATGTGCCACGCGATGAACCGCTCCTTCATCTCGGTCATCCTCGGTGGTTTTGGCGGCGAGACCGCGGCGGCCGGTGGGGCCGACGCGGAAAAGCGCCCGGTGAAGCTCGGTTCTGCCGATGATGCGGCCTTCATCATGAAGAACGCGCAGAAAGTCATCATCGTGCCCGGCTACGGCATGGCCGTGGCGCAGGCCCAGCATGCGGTGCGCGAAATGGCCGATACCCTGAAAAAGGAGGGCGTCGAGGTGAAATACGCCATCCATCCGGTCGCCGGCCGCATGCCCGGCCATATGAACGTGCTGCTGGCCGAAGCCAACGTCCCCTATGACGAGGTTTTCGAACTTGAGGACATCAACTCCGAATTCGCCCAGGCCGACGTCGCCTTCGTGATCGGCGCCAACGACGTCACCAACCCGGCGGCGGAAGAGGACAAGTCCTCGCCGATCTACGGCATGCCGGTGCTGCAGGTCTGGAAGGCAGGCACCGTGATGTTCATCAAGCGCTCGCTGGCGTCGGGCTATGCCGGCATCGACAATCCGCTGTTCTACCGCGACAACACCATGATGCTGCTCGGCGACGCCAAGAAGATGACCGAGAATATCGTCAAAGCCATGTGAGACGCCGGCCAGCAGCCATGACCATTCTGAAATGGCTCGTCGCTCTCGTTTTGATGGGCTATTTCTGTGATCTCGTCGCGCTGTTCGTGCTGCAGCGGTCTTTGATATTCCCGATCCCGCCAGTGGGGCGCATTAGTCCCGCTGCCGCCGGCTTTCCCGAAGCTGAAGAGCATATCCTGACAACCAGTGATGGCGAGAAGGTCATCGTTTGGAACGTCCCGGCAAAGCCCGGGCATCCAGTCGTTTTGTTTTTCCACGGTAACGGCGAGGTCCTGGCCGGACGCGTCAGCCGCTTTCGCGGCATCACCGCCGGCGGGACCGGGCTCGTTGCGTTGTCCTATCGTGGCTATGCGGGCTCGACCGGAAAGCCGAGCGAGCAGGGCCTGTTGAATGATGCAGCCGCGGCCTATGCGTTCACCGCCGCATGCTACAAGCCAGGGCAGATTGTCGTTTGGGGGTTCTCGCTCGGAACAGGCGTCGCCGTTGCGGTGGCGGCCGACCATCCGGTCGGCAAGCTGATCCTGGAAGCGCCTTACACATCGATCGCGGATCTCGCGGCCTCGATGTTTCGAATCGTGCCGGTGCGTTGGCTGCTGCGCGACCAGTTCCACTCTGACGAGCGGATCGCGCGGGTCACCGCGCCGCTGCTGATCATGCATGGCGAAAAGGATCCTGTGATTTCGATCCGTTTTGGCGAGCGATTGTTCGCGCTGGCCCATGAGCCGAAGCAGTTCGTTCGGTTTCCCGAAGGCGGTCACGACAACCTCGACAATTACGGGGCGATCGAAACCTCCCGTCATTTTATCGATGCTTCGGACGGATGAACCGCTGCTATTGTGTCTCTTACGCGCAAGGCCTCAAGGATACGACGATGAGCGAGCACAGCCCGATGCCCAGATCGTCCTGGATTTTCCCGGCATTGGCGGTGCTGCTGTTCGCGGCCGTGACCGCATCGGGCTACAGCTTTGTGCCTTCGGCCGGCGGGCTGCTGTTCGCCGCCATATTGCTGATCATTCTGTTCGGCACGGTATTCGCAGCGGTCCATCATGCGGAGGTGATCGCCGAACGGATCGGCGAGCCGTTCGGCACGCTGCTGTTGACGCTGTCGGTCACCATTATCGAGGTCGCGCTGATCGCGACCATCATGCTCGGCGCCAAGGCGGTGCCGACGCTGGCGCGCGACACGGTGTTTGCGGTTGTGATGATCGTGTGCAACGGCCTGGCCGGCGTCTGCATTCTCCTCGGTGGACTGCGTTACCGCGAGCAGGATTTCAGGGTTTCCGGCGCCAACCTGTACCTTTCGGTGCTGGCGGTGCTTGCCACCATCACGCTGGTGCTGCCGAATTACACCCTGACCACAAGGGGCCCGTTTTACTCGGCAGCCCAGCTCGGTTTCGTCAGCGTCGTCACCGTCATTCTCTATGGCGTGTTCCTCTATACCCAGACCATTCGGCATCGCGATTATTTCATTCGCGAAGCGGAAGGGGCTTCCGATCATGCCGCGCCGGCTAGCGGCCATGCGATGTTGCTGAGCGTCATGCTGTTGCTGGTCTCGCTGCTCGCGGTGGTGCTGCTGGCGAAGAAATTCTCGCTGGTGGTCGATGCCGGCGCCGCCATGATCGGCGCGCCGCCGGCGTTCGCCGGCATTGTGGTGGCGTTGCTGATTCTGCTGCCGGAGAGCGTCGCCGCCATTGCCGCCGCGCGGAAGAACGATCTGCAGAAAAGCATCAATCTGGCGCTGGGCTCGTCGCTGGCGACCATCGGGCTGACGATTCCGGCGGTAGCGATCGCCGCCGTGACGCTGGAGAAGACG
>JAGXAF010000052.1 GCA_018971675.1 Bradyrhizobium sp. | reverse complement strand
GTGATTTCCGGAGCCAGGTTTTTCGAGCCACAACTGGTGCAGCTCCAATCGCGCCTCGAACGCAGCAGGTAGTTGCGGAAGATGCCAGCGCGTTTCTGAAAATCGTTTTTTTGGAGGATTTGTCAGATGGGAATGGCGATTGAAGACGACACCACGCTCGATGTTCTCGGGCGGTTGAACAGGCGGTTCGGTCCTTCCGTGATCAGGGACATGGTCCAGCTGCAAAAGGAGTTCGATATTTTCAGCCTCGACCATCCGCTGGAGGACTCCTTCAGGCTGCTTGGCATCGAGCCGCGCGACCGGATCGAACGCGATCGTTGGTATCGATTTCTCGACAAACTGCACGGATATAAATCGGATGTGCCGGAGCTGAACGGATACCAACGTGTGATCACGGCGTTCAAACAGTCCCTGCAACCCCCCGCGCCTGCAAGGCCCGTGTTGCCGCTGTACGTCACCGTTCACGAGATGAAGGATGACCCCAGGGTTACCTTTTCGTTCAAGGGCGGTGTCCCCCTGATTTTCTCGGTGCAGTCCTACAGAATTCTTTCCATTCCGACCAAGCCAGGCCGGATTGCCCGACAGGAAGCCGCGACAGCGGCAAAGGCGCGGCGTGCGAAAAAAGGCAAGAAATGACAGGTGCCGCGGCGCGCGCGGGCAGCGGGCGCGATCCGGCATTTTTCGCTGAAGCCTGCGCGGGCGTGGAAGCCTACTACAGCGCGAAGATCAGAAAATACGGCGCCACTCCGCGCGGGGTCGATTGGACATGCCAGGCCACGCAGGAACTCCGATTTGTTCAACTGCTGAAGATCTGCGATTTCTCGGCGCCATTCAGCTTGAACGATCTTGGCTGCGGTTACGGCGCGCTTTGCGCGTTTCTTGAGCGACGCCACCCGCAAGCCAGGATCGACTATCTGGGCATTGATCTTTCGCCGGCCATGATCAGTCGGGCACGCAATCGTTTTGCCTCGCCATCCCGGCGCTTCACGGTCCGCAAGACCGGCCGACGGCCTGCGGACTTCTCGGTCGCCAGCGGCATCATGAACGTCAGTGTCGGCCAGTCGCGGGAATCATGGGAGGCATTTGTCGCGGAGATGCTTGCCGAATTGCGCCGCATCAGCCGGCGCGGCTTTGCCGTCAACTTCGTGACCGAAAGGCCGGAAATCAGCGTGGCCCCGGGCATAACCGCGGTGGACCTGTACTGCACGAGCCCTGTTCCCTGGGCTCGCTATTGCGAGCGGAAGCTGGGCTGTAGCGTTGAAATACTTGATCGCTACGGAATGGGCGAAGCAACCCTGTTGGCCTCGGTTAACGAAGGCTGAATTTTTTTTGTGGATATTGGAGCCGTGGCCGACGCCGACGGTGAATCTGGCGGTGATATGCGCGTCGCGCCCTGGTCTGCGGCCAATCGAGTGGCGCGGCACCGGCATGGATGTTGCGACAGAGCCACAGTCGGCGGTCGTGTTGATGTCGGGAGGCTCACTTACGCAGACTGTGGTCATGCGATTGCGTATACCAGCTAGGGTCCCTGACGATTTGGCCTGGCCGGAGATTCCATGGGTTCGCCGCGTGGGCGGTGCGGCCGAGGCGGTTGTCGATTTCGGAAGCGGGCGGTTTGTTTTGTCAGTCGATCTGCGCTTTTCCCTGACGGGGACATCTGAACGGCGGCGGGGGCGCGGCGGCCGGGGCTATGCGACGGTCGCTGGTCTTGGCCTGCTTTTGCTGTCGGGTGTCCCAGCTGTCGCGCAGACGGCCTCGCAGATTGTGCCGCCGAGCTTCCGGCCAGATCTGTCGCACGGCGGCGGTGTGGTGGTGCCGGGCGGGGCCGGATTGGCGACGCCGGCGGGTGCCGAGAAGCTGACCGTCAAATTATCCGGGGTGAATGTCGTTGGCGGGTTGCCGCAGTTGGCGCAGGCGACCGCTGAGCTGAAGGCGCGGCTGTCGGGGCGGCGGGTCACGGGTGCGGAGATTTTTGCCGCCGCGCGCGAACTCGAGGCAGCCTACGCGCAAGCAGGGTTCGTGCTGGTGCGGGTGATCCTGCCGCCGCAGCATCTGGTGAACGGCGCCACGTTGCGCCTCGTCGTGGTGGACGGTTTCATCGAGCGTATTGAGACCAAAAATCTGCCGGAGCAGGTGCGCCAGCGCATCGAACGGCTGGTCGGGCCGCTGACCGGCCAGCGTGGTATGACCTTGCGCGAATTGGAGCGGCGGGTGCTGCTGGCGGGAGATACGCCGGGCGTGCTGCTGCGCTCGACCCTGGCGCCTGGCAAACAGGAAGGCGGCACGGTGCTGGTGCTGGAGGCCACCTATCAGCCGGTGACCGGACTGATCACGGTGGACAACACGCTGTCGCAGGCGCTGGGGCAGCCGACGCTGGGGGTCGGGCTCGACCTCAACAGCGTGATGGGGGCGGGTGAACTGATTTACCTGCGCGCCTCCGGCTACCCCGACGGCACGTTCCTCAACGACAACCCGCGCGACCGGATCCTGGCCGCGGGCATCAATCTACCGCTGTGGGTCGATGGGCTGAGCTTCAATGCCGAATACACCGATGCTCACACCATGCCGGAACGGCAGGTGGGCCTGCAGAGCCAAAGCGCGTTCGACCGGCTGAGCCTGCGGCTGCGCTATGCCTGGTTGCGCGGACGCAGCGCCAACTTCAACAGCGAGCTGGCGTTCGACGCCGAGGATGAGTCGGTGGATATTGTGGCCGCGGGCATCCCGATACCGTTGTCGCTCGACCGGCTGCGGGTGTTGCGGTTCGCCAATGACGGCGATGTGCTGATGCCATGGGGCGCGACGCTGTCGGGGCGGCTCACCGCCTCGTTCGGCCTTGACGGTCTCGGCGCGCGCACGGCGGCGGATGCGACGGCGCTGTTGCCGTTGTCGCGTCAGGGCGCGGATGCGGACTTCAGCAAGCTCGACGTGTCGCTGGGTTATCTTCAGCCGGTGCTGGAGCATCTGGTCCTGAGCGCGAGCGCGCGGGCGCAGACCTCGTTCGACAAGCCGCTGCTGCTTGCCGAGCAGATCGGCATTGCCAACACCTCGGGGCTCTCGGCGTTCGATGCCGGCACCGTGGTTGGCGACGCCGGCTATGTGGTGCGGGGCGAGGTGCAATCGCCGTGGGCGCTGCCGACGCCCCTGGCCGGGATCGGGGCAGTGGTTGCGCCGTATCTGTTTGCGGCCTATGGCGAGGTGAAGCTGTATCAGCCGACGGTGCTGGAAGCGGGGTCGGTGCGGGCGTCGTCCTATGGCGGGGGCTTGCGCATCGGCGGGGCCAAGGCCGGGACGCTAATGAACGCGACGCTGTCGCTGGAATATGGCCACGCCAACCGCACCGACGGCGGCGGCAGCGACCGCGTCACGGTGGTCTCGGCGTTCAGATTTTGAGATAATGTGGCGCAGATGCGCGGCAATGGGAACCTTCGGTTCCGAACGGGTTCGATGGAGTTGAGATCGCGCCGACTGGCAAGCGGCACTTAAAGCGGGACTGCCTCAAATCGGGACAGGCTCAAAGCGAGTAGCGGGACAGCCCCAGAACGGGGTAGTCTCAAAGCGGGGTAGTTTTGGTCGCAGGGCGTTGGGAGAGGGCGATGACGGCGACGATACGGCGTTCCGCGCATGCGGCCCGGTCCTTGCATCATCCGGCAATATTTCCATTTCCGGCGACAGGATTTCCCATGGCAAGACTTCCCGCGACGCGACGGCTGCTGGCGACGACGGCCCTGACCGCACCGCTCTGGATCATGCCGGCGATGGCGCAGACGCTGCCGACCGGGGCCAGCGTCGCGGCGGGCAGCGTCTCGATCGCGCAGCCCTCGGCAACGCAGATGACGATCACGCAATCGAGCTCGAGCGCGGTGGTCAATTACAACTCGTTCTCGATCGGCGCGGGATCGGCCGTGAACATCGTGCAACCCTCGACCAATTCGGCGCTGCTCAACCGCGTCACCGGCGATACGCCCTCCACCATCGCCGGTTCGTTGACGGCGAACGGCCAGGTCTATCTGGTCAACCCCAACGGCATCGCGATTACCCGCAGCGGCACGGTGAATGTCGGCGGCGGCTTCGTCGCCTCGACGCTGGGGATCTCCGATTCCGACTTCATGAATGGCAAGCGGACGTTTAACGGCAACGGCGCCTCGGGTCCGGTGAGCAATGCCGGCGTGATCCGGGTCGGGCGCGGCGGCTATGCGGCGCTGATCGGCGGCACGGTGGACAACAGCGGCTTGATCGATGTGCCGCTCGGCAAGGTCGGGCTCGGTTCGGGCGAGCAGGCGACGCTGGACTTCTCCGGCGACGGCTTTTTGCAGGTGGCGGTGCCGACCAGATCCGGCGGCAGCGGCGCGTTGATCACCCATTCCGGGACGATCAAGGCCGATGGCGGCAGCGTCGTGATCAGCGCGGCGACGGCGCGCCAGGCCGCGCGCAATGCCATCAATCTCTCGGGCTATGTGCAGGCGCGCTCGATCTCGGGGCATTCCGGTTCGATCTTCATCGGCGGCGGCGCGGGTGGCGCCGTGAAGGTCTCAGGTCGTCTCACCGTCGCCAGCCGCGGAGGGCGACACAAGAGCAAGGGCGGCAACGTCACGGTGACCGGGCAGACGATCGCGCTGCAGGGGGCGACCATCGATGCCTCCGGCACGGCCGGCGGCGGCAGCGTGCAGATCGGCGGCGACTGGCACGGTGGGGGCAGTGTGCCAACCGCCGACACCACCACGATCGATGCCGCGACCACGATCAAGGCCGATGCGACGCGAACCGGCAATGGCGGCACGGTGGTGGTCTGGTCGGATCAGGCGACGAGCTTCGCCGGCACCATCAGCGCTACGGGCGGCCCGGCGGGCGGCAATGGCGGCGAAGCCGAAGTGTCCGGCAAGGCCACGCTCGCCTACACCGGCTTTACCGACCTCTCCGCGGCCAAGGGGACGTTCGGCACCCTGCTGCTCGACCCCTATAACGTCACCATCTCCAATGGCCTCGACACGACGGGTACCGGTCCGGTCTTCACCGCCAACGCCAACGACAGCGTGATCAACGCCACCACGCTGCAAACCGCGCTCGCCGCCGCCAACGTCATTGTCTCGACCGGCAGCGGTGGCAGCCAGGCCGGCGACATCACCGTCAGTGCGCCGGTTAGCTGGTCGAGCGGCTCGACGCTGACGCTGGACGCCTTCCATTCCATCGCCATCAACGCGCCGATGACAATTGCCGGCGCGGGCGGGCTCGCGCTCAAGACCAACGACGGCGGCACCGGCGGCACCCTCAGCTTCGCCGGCGGCGTGCAGTACACCGGTACGCCGAACACCGGCCAGTCGCTGTCGATCAACAGCCAGACCTATTCGCTGGTCTATGACATGACCGGCTTGCAGAACATCAACACCGCTCTCACCGGCAACTATGCACTGGCCAAACCGCTCGACGCCACTGGCGTCGTCGGTTGGACGCCGCTCGGCACCAATGGTCTGGGAACCATTCTGAACAGTGGCAACGGCTTTACCGGCGCCTTCACCGGGCTCGGCAACACCATCAGTAATCTCACCGTCAATATCGGCGCCAACAATTATGCCGGGCTGTTCGGCTATTCGGGCGGCGCCATCAGCCAAGTCGGTCTGGTCGGCGGCAGCGTCACGGGTGGCGGCAATGTCGGCGGGCTGGTTGGATACCAGAGTGGCGGCAGCATCGCCGACGTCTACGTCACCACCTCGGTGTCGAGTCCAGGCAACAATATTGGCGGGCTGGTCGGGGTCCAGGCCGGCGGCATCATCACCCAAGCCTACACCTCCGGCGCGGTGAACGGCCATGGCCTGGTCGGCGGGCTGGTCGGGTTCGGGGCAGGCACCATCACCCAGGCCTACGCCACCGGGGCGGTGACCGGCTTGGGCTCCGCTGTCGGCGGGCTGATCGGGGAGCAGAACGGCGGTAGCATCACCCAGGCCTACGCTACCGGGGCGGTGACCGGCTCAGGCAGCTGGATTGGCGGGCTGGTCGGGCTCCAGAGCCTCGGCAGCATCACCCAGACCTACGCCACCGGGGCGGTGAAAGGCGGTACCGCTGTCGGCGGGCTGGTCGGGTTCCAGGATCCGCCCGGCAGCATCGCCAACAGCTATTTCGATATCGACACCACGAAGCAGAGCGCGAGCAATGGCGTCGGCAACATCGTCAATGCCCCCGGCGTCACCGCGCTGAGCAGCACCTCGGGGAGCGCCTTCGTCAACAGCAACTACGTTGGCTTCGACCAGACGGTGTGGTCGCCGGCCAGCGCGGCGGGCAGCTACTATCCCGTGCTCTACGGCGTTTCCGGTGTCGTCGGCGTCCAATATAGCGATGCCACGATCACCTATGGATCGGCGCCGCCCACCTGGGCCGCACCGACCGCGATCTATGGCATCGGTTATTTCAACAGCTGGACCACCGCGCCCGGCGCGGGTTCGGTGACCGGCACCAATGTCGGCACCTATGCGGTCACGGCGGCGGGGGCCGCGGCCAAGTTCACGCCGGGCGGCACCAGCCGCATCGTCGACCTCGGGAGACTGACGATCACGCCGGCCACGCTGACGGTGACGGCGGACAACGCCAGTAAGACCTACGGCCAGACCATGACGTTCGCCGGGACCGCGTTCACCGCGAGCGGGTTGCAGAATGGTGAGACGATCGGATCGGTGACCCTGGCCAGCGCGGGCGCAGCGGCCACCGCCAATGTCGCGGGCTCGCCCTATGCGATCACCGCGAGCAACGCGACCGGCGGCACCTTCAATGCCTCGAACTACAGCATCAGCTACGTCAAGGGCCAGCTGACGATCACGCCGGCCGCGCTGACAGTGACGGCGGACAACGCCAGCAAGAGCTACGGCCAGACAGCGAACTTGACCGCGTTCACCGCAACCGGGCTGCAGAATTGCGAGACGATCGGCTCGGTGACCCTGGCCAGCGCTGGCGCCGCGGCCACCGCCAATGTCGCGGGCTCGCCCTATGCGATCACCGCGAGCAACGCGACCGGCGGCACCTTCAATGCCTCGAACTACACCATCAGTTACGTCAACGGCCAGCTGACGATCACACCGGCCGCGTTGACGGTGACGGCGGACAATGCGACCAAGACCTTCGGCCAGACCACGACGTTCGCCGGGACAGAGTTCACCGCGACCGGGTTGCAGAACGGCGAGACGATCGGCTCGGTGACCCTGACCAGCCCTGGCGCCGCGGCCGCCGCCAATGTCGGGGTCTATCCGATCATCGCGAGCAACGCGACCGGCGGCACCTTCAATGCGGCGAACTATACCCTCGGCTACGTTAACGGCCAGTTGACGGTAACCCCGGTCGTGGTTCCGGTGACACCTCCCGTCGTTGGCGGACCGAGGGCGGACAGGGTGGTGTCCGACAGTTTCGATCCGATCAGCCTGCCGGATAATGCCCGCCCGGTGTTCGCCGCACTGACCGCCACGGCCGGCGGCACCGGCCTGTTCTATGCGGACCCGCGTTTCGACTCGGTGTTCGTATGTTTCGGCGGCGGTTATGGCACGGCGCAATCCTGCTCCGGGCCCCACCAATAGAGCCCGGCTCTAATTAGATTCTTGTTTTGATGCGTTTTCTTTACGCGAACCGGTATCCAAGCTTGGCTTGAGCCCGCGCGGGCAAGAGGTTGCTGTCGTACCAGCTCGAACAAGAACGTCAGCCGACGGATCCTCTCACTCGCCCTTTTCCTTCGACATGCGGTCGAGACGATCCTGCATGTCCTTCATCTGGCGGCGGAGTTCGTCGATGTTGCTGTCGTCGGCTGCCGGCTCCGGCGCCTTTTCGGATTCACCCTTGGCCGAACCTTCACGCGGCGGCGCGAACGGCTTGAACATCGAGAACGTCTGTTGAAACAATTCCATGTTGCGCCGGACATGTTCTTCCAGCGGCGCGAACGGGGTGCCACTGAAAGTTGTCGTCAACTGCTTGCGGAATTTTTCCTGCTCGCGGGTCAGGGTATCGATCGATTGTTCGAGATATTTCGGTACCACCATCTGCATGCTGTCGCCATAGAAGCGGATCAACTGCCGCAGGAAAGTGGTCGGCAGCAGATTCTGGCCCGCCTTGTTTTCCTGTTCGAAGATGATCTGCGCCAGCACCGAGCGGGTGATGTCGTCGCCGGTCTTGGCGTCATAGACGAGAAAGTCCTCGCCTTCCTTCACCATCGCCGCAAGGTCCTCGAGCGTCACGTAGGTGCTGGTACCGGTATTATAGAGCCGCCGGTTCGCGTATTTCTTGATGGTGGTGGGTTGGTCTGTTTTCGCCATGGGCTCACACTGCACACCGAGGACGGAACCCGACGGGATCGCCGGCGAGGCCACGAGTAACGCGACGCAGCAAAGTAAGCATTTTCAATGAGGTTCGCTACCGTTTTGTGCAGCACGGTTAATTGACAGGCATTTTGAGTGCGGCGCAGCGCCGGCCGATTGACACTTCACTTCCAGGTTAACAGGATGAGCTTGAGACACAGGCCCGCCCTCCGGTTGCCCCCGTCGCGCGGCCTTGAGCCCCCCACTTCAACTACGCGAGCCCCCACTTCAACTAAAGAACGCCACTTCAACTAAGGGAGATGTCTATGTCAGACGATGTCGTCATCGTCAGCGCCGCCCGAACCCCGGTCGGCAGTTTCAACGGCGCGTTCGCCACCACGCCGGCCCACAATCTCGGCGCCGTGGCCATCAAGGCGGCGCTGGAGCGCGCGGGTGTCGAGCCGGCGCGGGTATCGGAGGTCATCATGGGTCAGATCCTGACCGCGGCGCAGGGCCAGAACCCCGCCCGCCAGGCCTCGATCGGCGCCGGCATTCCGGTGGAAAGCCCCGCATGGGGCGTGAACCAGCTCTGCGGTTCGGGCCTGCGCACCGTGGCGCTCGGCTACCAGGCGCTGCTCAACGGCGATTCGGAAATCGTGGTTGCCGGCGGCCAGGAGTCGATGAGCATGGCCCCGCATGCGCAATATCTGCGCGGCGGCGTCAAGATGGGCGGGTTAGAACTCGTCGACACCATGATCAAGGACGGCCTGTGGGACGCCTTCAACGGCTATCATATGGGCAACACCGCCGAGAACGTCGCCCGGCAGTACCAGATCACCCGCGCCCAGCAGGACGAATTCGCCGTCCGTTCGCAGAACAAAGCCGAAGCCGCCCAGAAGGCCGGCAAGTTCAAGGATGAGATCGTCCCCGTCACCGTCAAGACGCGCAAGGGCGACATCGTCGTGGCCGACGACGAATATCCGCGCCATGGCGCCACGCTGGATGCGATGGCCAAACTGAAGCCGGCGTTCGAGAAGGATGGCACCGTGACCGCCGGCAGCGCGTCCGGCATCAATGACGGCGCCGCCGCCGTGGTGCTGATGACCGCCAAGCAGGCTGCCAAGGAAGGCAAGAAGGTGCTCGGCCGCATCGTGTCCTGGGGCCAGGCCGGCGTCGATCCCAAGATCATGGGCACCGGGCCGATCCCGGCCTCGCGGGCGGCGTTGAAAAAAGCCGGCTGGAGCGTCGGCGACCTCGATTTGATCGAGGCCAATGAAGCCTTTGCCGCGCAGGCCTGTGCCGTCAACAAGGACCTCGGCTGGGATACCGCCAAGGTCAATGTCAATGGCGGCGCGATCGCGATCGGCCACCCGGTCGGCGCTTCCGGCGCGCGGGTGTTGGTTACGCTGCTGCATGAAATGCAGAAGCGCGACGCCAAGAAGGGCCTGGCCACGCTGTGCATCGGCGGCGGCATGGGCATCGCGATGTGCATTGCACGCGACTAGAGCGTTTTCGAGCGAAGCATGCCCTCGGACCTGATCCGTGGGTGGATAAGAAAACGCGTCAAAACAGGAATCTGGAGCCCGTTCCGATTCCATCGGGATGAGGCCAAGGGCAGCAGGAGGAGTTGAACGATGAAAAGATCATCCGCCAACTTCGCGCCATGCTGATAAAAATAAAATGCCCGGTCTCGCGCCGGGCATTTTGGTCTGCAAGACTCTGTCAAAGGCCGGTTAGCATCGGCTTGTAAAAAGATCCAAAAAAGGATTCGAAAGGAGGATTCGACATGGCACGTACTGCATTGGTGACGGGGGGGACACGGGGCATCGGCGCCGCGATCAGCAAGGCACTGAAAGCTGCCGGCTACAAGGTCGCGGCGAGCTATGCCGGTAACGACGCGGCCGCGGAGAAGTTCAAGGACGAGACCGGCATCCCCGTCTACAAATGGGATGTCAGCTCGTTTGACGCCTGCGCCGCCGGCGTCAAGAAGGTCGAGGCCGACCTCGGTCCGATCGATGTCCTCGTCAACAACGCAGGCATCACCAGGGATGGCGCGTTCCACAAGATGACGCTCGCGCAGTGGAATTCGGTGATCAACACCAATCTCGGCTCGCTGTTCAACATGACGCGGCAGGTGATCGAAGGCATGCGCGCGCGGAAATTCGGCCGCATCGTCTCGATCTCGTCGGTCAACGGCCAGAAGGGCCAGTTCGGCCAGGTCAATTATTCGGCGGCCAAGGCCGGCGATATCGGCTTCACCAAGGCCCTTGCGCTGGAGAATGCCAAGGCGGGCGTCACCGTGAACGTGATCTGCCCCGGCTATATCAACACCGAAATGGTGCAGGCAGTGCCAAAGGACGTGCTGGAAAAGAGCGTGTTGCCGCAAATTCCGGTCAACCGTCTTGGCGAGCCGGAAGAGATCGCGCGCGCCGTGCTCTTCCTCGCCGCCGACGACGCCGGCTTCGTCACGGGATCGACATTGACCGTCAATGGCGGGCAGTATCACGCGTGATGTTTCGTGGCTGAGTGCCAGTTCGAAAATCGTCATGCCCGGGCATAGCCGTCTGAAGGACGGCGTCGCTTCCGCTGTCAAGGAAGACGTAGATGGCCGGAACAAGTCCGGCCATGACGGAGTGCGTCTCTCAATGACGCCCCGCACCGCCACGCTGATCGGGTTGACGGCGATCCTGATGTGGTCGCTGCTGGCCGTGCTGACGGTGGCGACCGGCAAGATCCCGGCGTTTCAACTCGCGGCCATGACGTTCGCGATCGGCGCGCTGGTGGGTTTCTCGACCTGGCTCGGCCGGCCCGATGCGTTCGCCGTGCTGCGGCAGCCGGCGCTGGTGTGGACCGTCGGTGTCGGCGGCCTGTTCGGCTATCACGCGCTGTATTTCCTGGCGCTGCGCTTTGCGCCGCCGGCCGAAGCGGGGCTTTTGAATTATCTCTGGCCGTTATTGATCGTGCTGTTCTCGTCGCTGCTGCCGGGCGAGCGGCTCGCGGTGCATCATATCCTTGGCGCGCTGCTCGGCCTGGTCGGGACGGTGCTGCTGTTCGCCGGCAATAGCGGTCGCGGCTTCGCGCCGGGCCAGGTGCCGGGGTTGATCGCGGCCTTTGTCGCGGCCTTTGTGTGGGCGGCTTATTCAGTGATGTCGCGCAAATTGAAGGCGGTGCCGACCGATGCCGTGGCCGGCTTTTGTCTTGCGACGGCGCTGCTTGCGGCCGTCGTCCATTGCAACGTCGAGACCACCGCCTGGCCGGAAACCGCGGCGCAATGGCTTGCGATTGTCGCGCTCGGCATCGGCCCGGTGGGTGCCGCGTTCTACGCCTGGGATATCGGCATGAAGCGCGGCGATATCCGCGTATTGGGAGCTGCGTCCTACGCGACGCCGCTGCTCTCGACCGCGTTTCTGATCCTGGCCGGCTTTGCGCAGGCCAGCTTCACGATCGCGATCGCGGCGGTGCTGATCGCGGGCGGGGGATTGATCGCCGCCAAGGATATGGTGTGGAAGCGATCGCCCTGAGACTAACCCGGAGGCATCCAGTCCTTTGCCGCCAGTTCGAATGCCGCGAAATCGAATCCCGGCGCGACCGTGCACCCTACCAGCGTCCAGTCGCCGGTGCTTTCGGCCGCCTGCCATGCGTGCGCCGGCACGATGGCCTGCGGTGCTTCACCCGCGGCAATATCGGTGCCGAGCCTGACACGGCGGTTGCCGGAATCGTCGGCAACCTCCAAGGTCAGCGCGCTGCCGGCGTGGTAATGCCAAACCTCGACCGCATCGATGCGGTGCCAGTGCGATCGCTCGCCGCGCGCCAGCAGGAAATAGATCGCGGTCGAGAAGGGCCGTCCATTGGCGTCGCAGCGGGAATCGCGAAACGTCTCGCGATAGTGTCCGCCTTCGGGGTGCGGCTTCAATCCAAGCTGCGCGATGATATCGGCGGCGAGCGGCATTATCAGGACTTGTTTTTACGTTCGCGCAATTCGGCGAAAATTTCGGCGGCGCCTGCGCCCTTCATCCGCAAGCTGGCGGCGACCGACGGCTCGTCGGCGCGCAGGAAAACGTTGGTCTTCTTTTCGTTGCCGAGGCTGACCGGGATGGTGGGCTTGCCGGCGGCGCGCAGCCGGCTGACTTCCTCGGCCCGCGCCTTCAGCGCCGCATTGTCGGGCTCGATCGTCTGCGCGAATTTGATGTTGGAGGCGGTGTATTCATGACCGCAATAGAGGTTGAAGTCGTCGGGCAGCACGCGCAGCTTCAACAGCGACTCCCACATCATCGGATAGGTGCCTTCGAACACCCGTCCGCAGCCGATCGAGAACAGCGTGTCGGCGGCAAATAACGCTTTCTCGTTGTCGAACACGTAGCTGATATGGTCGAGCGTATGGCCGGGTGTTTCCAGGACGCGCGCCAGCAGACTGCCGACCTTGATGACGTCGCCGTGGGCGACGCGCAGGTCGACATCGGCGATTTTGGTGGTTTTGTCGTGCGGCGCGACCACGCGGCACCCGTATTTCCGCTTCAGCTCCGCGACGCCGCCGACATGGTCGTGATGATGATGGGTGATCAGGATGTCAGTCAGCGTCCAGCCCTCGCGCTCCAGCGCCTTGATGATCGGCGCGGCCTCCGGGGCGTCGACCGAAGCGGTCGCCTTGGTGGCGGGGTCGTGGATCAGGTACCCGAAATTGTCGGAGAGGCAAGGAAAGGTGCGGATTTCGGCAGCCATGATATCTCCATCATCCAGCTCGGGCTACAACGCTGGCAGCGCAGTCCTATATAGCCGGGGATTATGGCGTTAACGCCAAATTCGCAAGCCGGCGTTAGATGCGAGGGTGCGTCTTTTCGCGGTGCTGGATCGGTTCATGACCATCGACGTCATCGATCTTCGTGATTTCTATTCACAGCGGCTGGGCATCGTGGCCAGGCGGCTGATCAACCGCGGCGTCCAGACGCTCTGGCCGGACGTCGAGGGACAGCGGGTGCTGGGTCTCGGCTATCCCACGCCCTATCTTGGCCTGTTTCGCGAAAACAGCGAGCGCTGCATCGCTTTCATGCCGGCGGCGCAGGGCGTCCTGAAATGGCCGACCGCGCGGCCGACGCTGGCAACACTGGTCGACCAGTTTTCCCTGCCGCTGCCGGATGCCGCGGTTGACCGCATTCTGCTGGTGCACGCGCTGGAGATGTCCGACGATCCCGAAGGCCTGTTGCGCGAGATGTGGCGGGTGCTGGCGCCGTCGGGCCGGATGATGGCTGTTGTTCCGAATCGGCGCGGGGTATGGACCCGGACCGACACCACGCCGTTCGGTCATGGGCGGCCCTATTCGCGTTCGCAGATCACGCAATTGCTGCGGCAGACCTGGTTCACACCGACGGCATGGGGCGAGGCGCTGTTCATGCCGCCGGTCGGCGGCGGCTGGTTCCTGCGCTCGGCGATGGCGTGGGAGCGCGCCGGAGCCGCGCTGTCGCTACCGTTCGCGGGCGTGCATATCGTGGAGGCGACCAAACAGGTCTATCGCGCGATCCCGGCGCACCGCGAACGCACCCGACTCATTCCCGCGTTGCGGCCTGTGCTGGTGCCATCCTCGCTGCCGCGATAGGGCTGGCATGCCTGCCAAAGCAGACCAAAAAATGCGAAGCGCTGAGCAGGAGCTCAAAAGCGCAGAGTTCCGGATCATCCACATTCGTGGATGATCATGCACCCGAAGATGCCGCTTGCGGAGCTTGGGCTGCTTACTCGTTCCCCGGATTGAAATCGTCACCCGGCGTCGCCGGCGTCACGCTCTCGGGCCGCGGACCGTGCGGCCGGCGGCGGCGGCGGGACTGGAAACGTTCGCCGCCATTGCCCTCGAAGCCACCATTGATCTGCGGCTGCGGTCCGGTGATGAACGACGGTAACCGGTCGACGCCGACATCCGGCTGGGGCTGTGGTTGCGGCTGATATTGCGGCTGCGGGCGATGGTCGCGATTTTGGTTGTGCTCGCGCGGCTGATGCTGGTCACGCGGCTGGTAGGGCTGGCCCTCGCGCTGGTGATTCTCGCGTGGCACGTACGGCTGCGGCTGCACCGGAACGAAACCGGGCTCCTGCCCGAAATTGGAGAAATTCTCGCTGTCGTCGTCGCCGTCCTCCGAGGGCATCTCACTCTCGATGCGCGGTTGCGGCTGGCTCTGACGGAACTGCTCCTGGGCTGCGGCAATCAGACGAAAATAATGCTCGGCGTGCTGGTAGTAATTCTCGGCGGCAACCGGATCGCCGGAGGAGCGGGCATCGCGCGCCAGTTGCACGTATTTTTCGGCGACGTGAGAGGCGGTGCCGCGGATCTTGATGTCGGGTCCGTTCGACTCGAACACCCGGGTCATCGGGTTCTGGCCGCGCCGGTTATTATTGTTGTTATTGTTGTTCCGGTTACGCATCCGCTTGTTATTGTTCTGACCGTTTCTCATGTCTTGCCTTTATTCCAGCCCTTAAGTTTTCCAGCCGTGAGGTCAGCGCCTCGGGTTAAATGCCTTGAATTGTCGGCACCGTGGTTGCGTTGCGCCGTCCGGCGCAGATCACCTGCACAAATCCAGACCTGCAACAAATCCAGATCTGCACAAGTCCTGTGCGGCTCGGTCTCACACGGATTTTCCCATACGTCGCGATTGACAAAGACGCATTCCCCAGCAGTCCAGCGCGCGCTGGCTGCGCAAAACCTATTCAGCCTGCCAAAACCAGCCCAGGTCTCTTACGTGAAATTTCAAACGCAATCGCAGGCTTTCGTTCGCTTTGCGGTCGGAGTAGCGCAGCTCTCAAGCCATCGCGCTCAATCGGACCTGCGTTCTGGAACCTTTCAATCGGACGGGCTCTCGCCTTGAGAACTCTGGCTTCCATCCGTAGCATCTACGGGGGCCAGCGACCCTGAACCGATGTTGTGTAATAAAGGTAGTCGGTCCCGCCGGATATTCCAAGTGGTTTTTTGAATTTCAATTGGGCTTTATGGAGGCGATTTTTGGCCTGCGACCGCTCGCCACACGCCGGCCAGGTCGGCTTTGGGTGGCCATGCAGGCATTAACCCTGCCGCATTCATCAAAGCCTCGATGTCCGCGCTCTGGCCCTGTCCGGCCTCCACGACCAGGGCCGCGCCCGGTGCCAGACGATTCGCCGCCTGCGGGATCAGCGCGCGATAAGCATCAAGCCCATCCGCGCCGCCGTCGAGCGCCGCCGGCGGATCATGATCCCTGACCTCCGTGGCGAGTCCGGCTATATCCGCCGAGCGGATATAGGGCGGATTGGATACGATCAGGTCGAACGGGCCGGAGAGACCGCTTGCATATTCGCAGGCGACGAAGCCGGCGCGGTGCGCCAATCCCGCACGCGCCGCGTTGGCGGCCGCGGTTTGCAGCGCTGCTGTCGAGATGTCGGTGCCGACCCCCCGGGCTTGCGGGAGTTCCGACAACAGCGCCAGCAGGATCGCGCCGGAGCCGGTGCCGAGATCGGCTATCCACAGCGGCCGATCGGATGCGCCGGCGCGCAGTATTTGCAGCGCCAGTTCGACCACCGTTTCGGTGTCCGGCCGCGGCACCAGCGTTGCGGGTGAAAGCTGCAGCGAAAGCCCCCAGAATTCCTTGCGTCCAAGGATGCGCGCGACGGGTTCGCCGGCGAGCCGGCGCTGCGCGAACGATTCGAGACGATCCGACTCGCTTGAGGTGAGCATCCGGCCGGCGGCGGCTATCATGCCGGTGAGGTCAAGCCCAAGCACATCGCCGGTCAAAAGCCGCGCGTCCAGTTCGGCCGAATCGATGCCGCCGTTTCGAAACCTTTCCGCGAGTTTTCGCCGCACATGTTCGATCGACGGTGATGAGGAGGCGCTGGCGCTCACGCCGTGGCGCCCTGGGCGGCGAGCTGGGCCGCCTGATGCTCGGTCGTCAGTGCGTCGATCAATTCACCCAGCGCCTCGCCCGCGACCACCTGCGGCAACTTGTAGAGCGTCAAATTGATGCGGTGGTCGGTTACGCGGCCTTGCGGGAAGTTATAGGTGCGGATGCGTTCGGAGCGGTCGCCGGAGCCGACTTTCTCGCGGCGGTCGGCGGAACGTTCCGCGTCGATGCGCTGGCGCTCGGCATCGTAGATGCGCGAGCGCAGGATATTCATCGCCGAAGCGCGGTTCTTGTGCTGCGAACGGCTGTCCTGCATGTTCACCACGATGCCGGTCGGAATATGGGTGATGCGGATCGCCGACTCGGTCTTGTTGACATGCTGGCCGCCGGCGCCCTGCGCACGCATGGTTTCGATCCTGAGATCTTCGCTCTTGATCTCGACATCGACGTCCTCGACTTCGGGCAAGACCGCGACCGTTGCCGCCGAGGTGTGAATGCGGCCCTGCGTTTCGGTGTCGGGCACGCGCTGCACCCGGTGGACGCCGGATTCAAATTTCAGCTTGGCGAATGCGCCGCGGCCGCGCACTTCGGCGATGATTTCCTTGTAGCCGCCCATGGTGCCTTCGCTGGCCGATATCACCTCAACCTTCCAGCCCTGCAGGGCAGCAAAGCGCTCATACATCCGGAACAGGTCGCCGGCAAACAGCGAGGCTTCGTCGCCGCCGGTGCCGGCGCGGATTTCCAGCATCACGTTATGGTCGTCCATGGCGTCCTTGGGCAACAGCGCGACGCGAATCTGCTGCGCCAGTTCCAGGCTGCGCGCGGTCAGCGTCGCGCGCTCGGCTTCGGCCATGTCGCGCATCTCGGCGTCGGTGGCGGGGTCGGCGATCAGCGAATCGATGCCGGCGATTTCGGCATTGGCGGCACGATAGGCTTTCACGGCTTCGATCAGGGGATTGAGTTCGGCAAGCTCGCGCGTGATCCGCACATAGTTCTCGGAGCTGAGCTGGCCCAGCAACTGATCCTCCAGTGAGGCGTGGTGCGCCAACAGGATGTCGAGTTTGGATTCAGGAAGCATGGACATGATATCGGTCTCGAATGGCGATGGGGCGCTGCACGAACAAGGCTTCGCTACAACGAAAGTCCCTCGGCCTCGGCGAATTCGGTCAGTTTTTCGCGGATCGAGATGCTGCCGGCAGGCGCATCGAGCAGGGGCATCATCATCGCCTCCGCCTTCCCGGCGTCGAGGTCGAGAATCAGCGCTTTCACCGGGCCGTGCGCGGTGGCCGACAGTGACAGCGAGCGATAACCCAACGCGATCAGCGCCAGCGCGCCGATCGGCTTCGATGCCATCTCGCCGCAAAGGGAAGCGGATTTTTTCGCGGCCTGCGCCTTACGCACGATATCGCGCAGCGCGCGCAGGATCGGCGCCGACATGGTGTCGAACCGATCCGAGACCTTGGCGTTACCGCGATCGACCGCGAACATGAACTGGAACAGGTCGTTGGACCCCACCGATAAGAAATCGACTTTCTTCAGCAGCTCATCGAGCTGGTACAGCAGCGCCGGCACCTCCACCATGGTGCCGACGTCGATGCGTTCCGGCAGCGCGTGGCCGTGCTGCCGCAAATAAGTCAGCTCGCGTTCGATGATGCCCCTGGCGAGGTCGAATTCGGCGACTTCGGTGATCATCGGGAACATGATGCGCAGCGAGCGGCCGCCGCCGGCCCGCAGCAGCGCGCGGATCTGGCCGCGCAGCAGGCCAGGACGGTCGAGGCCGAGCCGGATCGCGCGCCAGCCGAGCGCGGGATTTTCCTCGATCACGGTTTCCATATAA
>JAGXAF010000051.1 GCA_018971675.1 Bradyrhizobium sp. | reverse complement strand
TCAGGCCGGCATGTTCACCTACGACCCCGGCTTCACCTCCACCGGCAGTTGCCAGTCCAAGATCACCTATATCGACGGCGACGCCGGAATCCTCGAATATCGCGGCTATCCGATCGAGCAACTGGCAGAAAAGGGCGACTTCCTGGAGACCTGCTACCTCCTGCTGTATGGCGAGCTTCCGACCGCCGCGCAGAAAAACGATTTCGACCAGCTCGTGATCCATCACACCATGGTTCACGAACAGATGCACCGCTTCTTCCAGGCGTTCCGCCGCGATGCCCATCCGATGGCGGTCATGGTCGCGGCGGTCGGAGCGCTTGCCGCGTTCTATCATGACTCCACCGACATCAACGATCCGCATCAGCGCATGATCGCCTCGATGCGGATGATCGCGAAAATCCCGACGCTGGCAGCGATGGCCTACAAATACACCATCGGCCAACCTTTCATGTATCCGAAGAACTCGCTCTCCTTCGCCGAGAACTTCCTGCACATGTGCTTCGCGGTGCCGTGCGAGGATTACAAGATCAACCCGGTACTGGCGAACGCGCTCGACAAGATCTTCATCCTGCATGCCGATCACGAGCAGAATGCCTCGACCTCGACGGTGCGCATCGCCGGCTCCTCGGGCGCCAATCCGTTCGCCTGCATCGCCGCCGGCATTGCCTGCCTGTGGGGGCCGGCCCACGGCGGTGCCAACGAAGCCGCACTGGCGATGCTCTCCGAGATCGGGTCGGTCGACAAAATTCCGGAATTCATCCGCAAGGTAAAGGACAAGCACAGTGAAGTCCGCCTGATGGGCTTCGGGCATCGGGTCTACAAGAATTACGATCCCCGCGCCAAGATCATGCAGAAGATGTGCCACGCGGTGCTGGACGAAATCGGGCACGGCGACGATCCGATGCTGAAAGTCGCGCTGGAGCTGGAGAAGATCGCCCTGAATGACCCGTATTTCATCGACCGCAAGCTGTACCCCAACGTCGATTTCTATTCGGGCATCACGCTGAAGGCGATAGGTTTCCCGACCTCGATGTTCACCGTGCTGTTCGCGGTAGCCCGCACCGTCGGCTGGATCAGTCAGTGGAGCGAGATGATCGAGGACCCGCACCAGAAGATAGGCCGGCCGCGCCAGCTCTATACCGGCAGCACCCGCCGCGACTATGTCGAGCTCGCCGATCGCAAGTAGTCGCCGCTCATCACGGGATCCAGGAAGCCGGGTGCGCCCTTCACGCCCGGCTTTTCATGTCTGTCAGTTCGCTCGCCTGGATTTCCGCATTGTCGCCAGTACGATGTCGGCGGCGCGTACACTGGGCGGCTGGTCGCCGGTCGACATGATAGCGTCGAGCCGCGCAAAGGCTTCGTTCTGCCGCCGTCGTAACGGCGAATCCGAGAGAATGTCGCCGAGCGGCTGGAGCAGTTTTTCCGGCGTGCAGTCCTCCTGGACGAATTCCGGCACGACGTTCTCGCCGATCACGAGGTTGGCGAGGATGATCGAGTTGGTGTTGATGGCGCGGCGCAGGATCCACGCCTCCGCGCGGCCAACCCGATAGGCCGCGACCATCGGCACGCCCGACAGCGCAAGCTCGAGCGTCACCGTGCCCGACTTCACCAGCGCAGCGTGCGCCACCCGAAACGCCGCTTTCTTGTCCTGCTCGCCGACCACGACGCGCGGTTGCACCGGCCAGCTCTTGAGCGCCTCGCCGACCGCCTGCTGCAAATGCGGCATGGTCGGAAGGACGGGTTCGAAGGCCACGCCTTGCGCCTGCAAGTGGCCGAGCGTCGCGCCGAACGCCGCCATGTGGTGCCTGATTTCGCTGCGGCGGCTTCCCGGCAGCACCAGCAGCACCGGCGGCATCCCCATCCGGCGCGCCTGCTCGCTGCGATCCGGCCGCAAGGTCGCAATCTGCTCGATCAGGGGATGGCCGACATAGCTGCAGGGCGGTCCGTGCAGACGGCGATATGCTTCAGGCTCGAACGGCAGCAGCGCAAGCACGTGATCGACATATCGGCGCATCGCGCGCGCTCGGCCGGGCCGCCATGCCCAGACCGACGGCGAGACGTAGTCGACGATCGGAATCGATGCATCGCGGGCGCGCACGCGCCGGGCAACCCGATGGGTGAAATCCGGACTATCGATGATCACGAGAGCGTCGGGCGCGGTTTGCATCACCGCATCCGCGGTCTGACGGATCAACCTCAGTATCTTCGGCAATTGCTTCACCACGCCCGACAATCCCATGATCGACAACTCCTCGATCGGGAACAATGACGCCAAGCCTTCGCGCGCCATCGACCGGCCGCCGACCCCCTCGAAGCGGACGGCGCCGCCGAGGCGCTGACGCAGCACCTTCATCAGATTGGCGCCCAGCCGGTCACCCGACTCCTCCGTTGCGATCAGGAAGATGTTTCGAACCACGTCGGCGGTTGCGCGCGCCTGCATCACGCGGACAGGCCGATCACGAAAACGCCGGCGGCGTCGGCCGCCTCGATCATCGCCTGGGGCTCGGCGACGATGGCGTTGCCAGCAGCAATCGCGATGCCGGCAAGTCCGGCGCCCGAGGCGCCTTCGACGGTCCGCACTCCGACGGTCGGCAGGTCAAAGCGCAGGTCCTGGCCTCGCTTGGGCGCCTTCACCAGCACGCCGCGCCGAGTCTCGGCTCGAATGCGCCCCTCGCTGCGCAGCCGCGCTACACGCGCTAACAGGCCGTCGGTGCCTTCGATGTCCTCCACGCCGATCACATGACCGTCGATGACGATCACGGCCTGGCCGACGTCGTAGGGGCCAAGCGCCGACAGCACCTCGCGCCCGAGCGCGATATCGGCGCTGGCGTTCCGATCGGGCGTTATCCGGGTCAGGCAGCCCTCCGGCATCAGCAGGTCGGGCGCGACATCCTTGATCCCGACCATCCGGAAGCCGTCCTGTTCCAGAATGCCGCCGATGCCGGACAGCAGATGGTCGTCACCGCCCCGGAATGCTGCCAGCACGCGGCCGAGGACACGAAGTGTGCCCCAGTCCAGCCGGATCTCCGATAGCGCCGGGCGCACCAAGGTTCCGATGAAGACAAGATCGCGACAATTCTCGCTGCGGAACAGCCGCGTCGCCCTGCCAAGCTGGCCGACCGAGATCCAGTGGTGGCGGAAGCGCTGCACGCCTGCGGGATCGCAGGCGCCACGCAAGGCAAACAGGACAGGACTGATCCCCCTTGCGACCAGCGAGTCCGCAACCGCGAATGGCATCGCGCCGCCTCCGGCGACCAGGCCGATCGGCGATGAAATATCCAAAGCCTTGCTGGTCATGGCGCCGGTGGCCCCAATGTCATTGCCCGCTGCGGTTGTCGGCCGGAAGACACAGCGCCCGATGCGCGCCGCCGCCGATGAACGCCAGAATTTCTCCAATCGCGGGATCGTCCTTGGCCATCGGCTGCACCGCACTCAGACGTTCGGCAAAGAGGCCCGGTCCGTGAAACAGTTTCTGATAGAATGAGCGCAATGTCGCCAGCCTTTCGCGGGTGAAGTTCCGCCGCTTCATGCCGATGATATTGAGGCCTTCGAGAGCCGCATACTGACCGTTGACCAGCCCGAACGGGATCACGTCGCCACGCACCCCGCAGACGCCCCCGATCATCACCTGCGGCCCGATCCGGGTGCGCTGATGCACCGCCGACAAGCCGCCGATGAAAACGAAATCGCCGATCTCGCAATGCCCGCCCAGCGTGGCCGAGGTCGCGAAGATCACATCGTTGCCGACATGGCAGTCGTGGCCGACATGGGCGCAATTCATGAAGTAACCACGATCGCCGACCCGGGTGACGCCGCCGCCGCCAGCCGAACCCGCGTTCATGGTGACCTGCTCGCGAATGGTGCAGTTCCGGCCGATCTCAAGCCTGGTAAGTTCGCCGCGATAGCTGAGGGCTTGCGGCGGCGTGCCGAGCGAAACAAAGGGATAGATGATGCAGCTGTCGCCGATGGTGGTTCGCGCGGTGACGTGCACATGCGCGATCAGCGTGCAGTTCGCCCCGATCACGACATGAGACCCGATGACGCAATAGGGGCCGATGGTCGTACCCTCGCCGATCACGGCGCCATCTTCGATCCGCGCGGTGGGGTCGATCGTGCTCATCGAAATGGTCCGATGCCAGCCAGCTACGCTTGTTGGAAGGTGCGCCCGGAGAGGCAGCGCCTGGCAAGACGTTCGCGGGGATGACGGTGAAGATATGCCGGGTTTTGCGCTGGTTAGCGCGGCACAAAGGCGGTGTCCAGTGACGTCTGATGACCTTGTATTTCAATGCCTTGACCCGAAATCCGAAGAAAGCCGGATAGTTTTTCCGACAGCAGCCGGAGACCGGCTCCCAAGGCATTCAGCGGGCCGCGGCAGGGGCTTTGATGCGTCGAACGAGCTTACCTGCTCCCGTCAATCGGTCAGCATGGCGCCGACATCGGCCTGGGCTACGGTGACGCCGTTCACCTTGGCCTTGCCGTGAAACCACCACATGGTGTTTCGCCGGCCGAGGCTCGTCATGTGATATTCGACGGTGTCGCCGGGCATCACCGGTTTGCGGAATTTGCATTTGTCGATGGTCAGGAAATAAACCGCGCGCGGCTTCTCGGTGCCTTCGACCGATTTGATTCCGATCACGCCGGCGGTCTGCGCCATGGCTTCGATCATCATCACGCCGGGATAGACCGGCCGATCCGGGAAATGACCAAGAAACGGCGGCTCGTTGTACGTGACGTTCTTGACGCCGATGCCGCTGTAGTCGGCCCGGATCTTGATCACACGGTCGATCAACAGCATCGGATAGCGGTGCGGGAGCGTCTTGAGGATGTCGTTGATATCCACGAGTTCGAATTTGACCGGTGACTCCTCCGCCATCACTCCTGCCCCTCGCCTTTTGGGCTGGCCGCGTTGTCCCGGACCAGACGTTCGACCGCAATGATTTCCCGGAACCATTGCTTGGTGGGTTTTGCAAAATGTCCGCCCCAGCGGCCATTGGCTGGAATGTCGTCCTTTACCGCGCTCATCGCTGTAACCTGGGCACCGTCGCCGATGTGAAGGTGATTGTTGATTCCGACCTTGGCCCCCAGCGCAACATTATCGCCGATCGTCAGGCTGCCCGCGAGGCCGATTTGGGCTGCAAGCAGGCAATGCCTGCCGATCGTCACATTGTGGCCGATCTGGACCTGATTGTCGATTTTGGTGCCTTCCCCGATCACGGTATCCCGCAAGCTGCCGCGGTCGATCGTGGTGCCCGCACCCACCTCCACGTTGTTCTGGATCAGGACGCGGCCGGTTTGCGGCACCTTCAAATGGCCATCGAGGCCGAAAAAGACGAAGCCGTAGCCGTCCTGCCCGATGTTGCAGCCGGGATGAATCAGCACCTCATTGCCGATCAGCGTGCACTGAATCGCGCAGTGCGCCCCGACATTGCAATCCCGACCGATCCTGACATCGGCTCCAATCACGGCACCCGCGCCGATTACCGTTCCTGTGCCGATTTCGACATTCGGACCGATCACCGCCAGCGGATCGACAATCACGCCATCTTCCAGGCGCGCGCTCGGGTCGATGATCGCGGAAGGCGCAATCCCGGAAACGCCGAACCAGGATTGCGGGCGCAGCGCGTCGTTGTGAAACTCGCGCGCAACTTTCACGAAAGCGCGGAACGGTTGGTTCGCGCGCAGCACCGCCACGTGGGCGGGGACGGAGGCCTCGAATCGTGCGCCGACCAGGCACGCGCCCGCCTTGGTGGTGGCAAGCTGGTCGGCATATTTCAGATTATCGAAAAAGGTCAGGTGCTGCGGGCCGGCCTCATCGAGCGACGCCAAGTCCTTGACCTGCTGGCTTCCGCGCGAGGCGTCAACCAAGTGGGCACCGGTCAACGCGGCTATGTCGGCCAGCGTGGACACAGGAGGTTGTTCGAAAAATGTAGGCTCCGCCATTCCACCCGTCGCGGCCCATCCGCGGTCAAACTCAGAACGTCGTTCCGCCGCCGAACCTGAATTCCTGCACGACGTCGTATTTGCCCTTGGTGATCGGGATCGCGTAATCGAAGCGCAGCGGACCGAACGGCGACTGCCAGATCAGGCCGACACCGACCGAACTGCGGACGACGTTGTTGTCGGCGAAGACCATGCCGCACTGGCACGGGTGTCCGTTGACCAAGCCGTTGATCTCACCGGTCTGGGCCCATGTCGTCGGTCCCTGATAACCCCACAGCGAGCCAGCGTCGGCATAGACGGCACCCTTAAGGCCCACCTCCTTGGGAAGGAACCAGAACGGCATCTGCAATTCAGCCGAAGCTCCCCAATATTTGGTGCCGCCCAAGGCGTCCCCCCCCCTGCCGGTGTACGGCAAGAAGGTCAGATCGCGCGGACCGATACCATTGGGCGCAAAGCCACGAACCAGGTTCGGTCCCATCTGGAACTGGTCGAGCATGCGAAGCTCGTTGTTGCCCACATGGTTGAGCATACCGCCCTGAACGTGGATCAACCCGACGATATCGGCGACCAGCGGCGTGTAGTACTTCGCGTCGATCGCCGATTTCAGGTAGCTGACGTTACCGCCAACGCCGGCGAAGTCCTGCTTCCAGTCGATCAACAGGCCATCGGTCGGGTTCCTGTTGTTGTCGAGCGTGTTGTAGTCCAGCGAATAGCCGATCGCGGAGGTCCACGCCGCGCCGTTGGCCAATTCCTTCCGGACCGGCAATGAAGACTCGCCGTCGCCCAGACAGCCCGGAAGCAGACCAGCCTGCGCATTGCCGGTGGGATCGTTGCCGCCGAGAACCTGATTGATATAGGCCGGCGTCGGGAAGAATGGCGTCCCCGTACCCTGAAGGTTGTTACAATTATCGAGCTGCTTCGGCAGCGTAATCTCCTGCTCGTAGAGCGAATAGCGAAGTTGCAGCGACAAATCCTCGCGCAGACTGAAGCCCAATCTCGGAGAGAACCCGATGGTCTTGGTGCCGTACGAAATAAAGCTGTTGGGTAGTTGCTCGCGATAGAACACGTCGAGGCCGGCTGCGATGTGATAGTCCAGCAGATAAGGCTCGACAAACGACAGCGAAACACCGCGGGCATACTGACCATAGGTGACAGCGGCCTTCGCGAACAGACCGCGACCCAGGAAATTGCGTTCCGAAATGCTGACTTCGGCCAACGCACCATCGGTGGTCGAATAGCCGCCCGATATGGAGAAGTCGCCGGTGGACTTCTCCTCGAGTTCGACATTGAGAATCACGCGATCGCTCGACGATCCCGGTTCGGTCGTGATTTTCACGGACTTGAAGAAATCGAGGTTTTTCAAGCGTCGCTCGGCGCGATCGACCAGAGCGCGATTATACGCATCGCCTTCGGAAACATCGAACTCGCGGCGAATCACATAGTCGCGGGTTCGGGTATTGCCATGGATGTTGATGCGTTCGATGTAGACCCGCGGACCTTCATCAATGGCGAAAGTGATGGAAACGGTGTGCGCCTCAAAATTGCGATCGCCGCGCGGCTTCACGATCGCAAAGGCATAGCCGCGGCGTGAAGCCTCGATCTGCATGTTCTCGACCGACTTCTCAAGCGCCTCGGCATTGTAAAGGGAGCCGACATAAACCTGCGAGAAGCTGGCGAGCGAATTGCCATCCAGCGTGGCGATGCTGGACGCGTAGTTGACCGACGCAACCCGGTACTGCTGACCCTCCTCGATCTTGAAGGTGACGAGGAAGCCCTTTTTCTCGGGATCATACTCGGTCAATGCGGCCACTACCTGGACGTCGGCAAAGCCGTGCTTGAGGTAGTAGCGGCGAATCAGGTCGCGGTCGGCCTCGATCCGGTCCGGATCGTAGACGTCGTTGCCGCCAAGGAAACTAAGGAAGTTTGATTCGTGGGTCTTGATGATGTCCTTGAGGCGGTATGACGAAAAGGCATTGTTGCCGATGAACTCAATCGACTTGACGCCGGTTTTCGCGCCCTCGGTGATCTCGAAGACGAGATCGACGCGGTTATTGGGCTGCTCGATGATCTCGGGGTTGACGTGAACGTCGTAGCGGCCGTTGTGGCGGTAGATTTCGGCGATGTGTTCGGCGTCGGCCTGAACCATTGGGCGGGAAAAGGTTCCACGCGGCTTGGACTGCACTTCCGCCGCAAGCTGATCGTCCTTGACCTTCTTGTTGCCCTCGAAGGCGACGCGGCCGATCACCGGATTTTCGACGACAGTCACCAGCAGATGCCCGCCGACATTGCTGATCTTCACATCCTGGAACAGGCCGGTTGCGATCAACGCTTTCAGGCCGTCATCGATCGCACCCTGGTCGAGACGACCTCCAGGGCCTGGCTTGAAATAGGAGCGGATGGTTTCGATCTCGACGCGGCGGTTGCCCTCGACCTGAATCGTGGAAACGGTCTGGGCCGCAGCGGGGGGAGACGCAAGCACGGCCGCCATCGTGGCGACGACCGGCGTAGCGACCAAGATCAGGGCAGCAACCAAGCCTCCCCGCACTCGCATTCCAAGATTCATGCGCGACGCGCCCTTGTCATTCCGATGCCGAATCGCACCCGGCGAACCGACAGATTCTCATGTGCGGCATCGCTTGTAGACAATTTTGACAAGGCCGCAAACGCCCTATTGCAGTGCAATTTCATTTTCAATCCAAGACGTTGCCTATCGGCCACGCCTGCCAAATAAGGCACAATAAGGCATCACGAGGCAGCCAGATGCAGGATGTCGTTATAGGTGGCGAATACCATCAACATCAGCACCAAACCCACCCCGATGCGAAATCCCACCTCCTGAGCCCGATCCGACAACGGCCGGCCCCGAATGGCCTCAACCGCATAGAACAAAAGGTGGCCACCATCGAGCAGCGGGACCGGAAACAGATTCAAGAGCCCGATCGAGACCGAAAGCAGCGCGGCAAGACGAATCAACGGCACCAGGCCCAGGGTGGCGACCTGTCCCGATATCTTGGCGATCCCTATCGGACCGCCGATCTGATCAGCCGGCTCGCGCCCGGTGAAGATACGGCCGACATAAGTCAGTGTCTGGTCGATCACCAACCAGGTTTCCTTGACGCCAAGCCAAACGGCGGTAGCCGGATCGACCGGCTCGGTCACGACATCGTCGGGCAAGGATTTCCGGCTGATGCCGAGTATGCCAAGCCGATGGGCATTGCCGAAACCATCCTTCACTTCCTTGAGCTGAGGCGTTCCGTGCAATTCCACCGTGGTGTTGCCGCGCTTGACCGTAAACGCTAGCTGTTGGCCCGGGTGACCGCTGACAATCCACTGCATGTCGGAGAAAGTCTCGATCGGTTGATGGTCGATCGCGGTCACGACGTCGCCGATCTGAAAACCGGCGGCCTCGGCCGCGCTCCCAACCTCAACCCCATCGACGCGGGCCGACATGTTCGGCTTGCCGAAGAACGTGAACAAGGTGGCGAAGATCACGACCGCGAGGATAAAATTTGCGATCGGGCCGGCCGCCACGATCGCGGCGCGCGGCCCGACCTTTTTGTGATGGAAGCTGCCCGCGCGCTCTTCCTCGGTCATGTTGACGAGCGCTTCAGCGGACGTTGTCGAGGCCTCACTGTCGTCTCCGAAAAACTTGACGTAGCCGCCGAGCGGAACCGCCGAAATCCTCCATCGCGTGCCATGGCGGTCGTTGAAGCCGACGAGTTCCGGACCGAAGCCCAGCGAGAACGTCAGGACCTTTACGCCGGCCCAGCGGGCGACCAGAAAATGGCCGAGTTCATGGAAGAAAACGACAATGGTCAGGACAAACAAGAAGGGAACGGCGTATCCGATGAGCCCGTGGCTCAACGTATTGAAACTATGCAGGAAAAACTCGGACATCTAGTTCCCCTCTTCGCGCAGCCGTGGCTCCGCCCCCTGCCCCTTAGGATGCTTTTGCGGCAATTTGAGGCAGCAGGGTGGCAGCTTTGCTTCGTGCGTTATGGTCAACTGCAATGGCGTCGTCCGCGGAACTTAACGGCGCCAGATTGCCGGAACGAACCCAGGCATTCATCGTCGCCTCGACCAGCCTCGCGATGGCGCCGAATCTGATCTTGCCGGCGATGAAAGCCGCCACCGCGACTTCGTTGGCCGCGTTGAACACCGTTGTCGCGCCCTGCCCGGTGTGCAGTGCGTCGTAAGCGAGCTTCAGACCGGGAAAACGGTTGAAATCTGGGGCTTCGAACGTCAGTTGTCCGATCCTGGCGAGATCGAGCCTTGCGGAAGGGCCGACGATGCGATCGGGCCAACCCAGGCAATGCGCGATCGGGATGCGCATATCGGGCGCCCCCAATTGCGCAACGACGGAACGATCGGAAAATTCGACCATGCCGTGGATGATCGACTGCGGATGCACCAACACGTCGATCTCGTCGGGCGTCAAGCCAAACAGATACGAGGCTTCGATGACTTCGAGCCCCTTGTTCATCATCGACGCCGAATCGATCGTGATCTTCTGGCCCATGCTCCAGTTCGGATGTTTCAGCGCCTGCGCCAACGTCGCCCGTTCGATATCGGCGCTGTCCCAGGTTCGGAACGGCCCGCCGGACGCGGTGATGATGACGCGAACCAGCTCCTCGCGATTGCCGGAACCAAGCGCCTGAAAGAGCGCGTTGTGCTCGGAATCGGCTGGCAGGATGCGGGCCCCGGCCGAGACCGCGCGCTGCATGAAAAAATCACCCGCACAGACCAGGCATTCCTTGTTCGCCAGCGCCACGGTGGCGCCGCGGTCGACGGCCGCCAGCGCGGGCTTCAGTCCGGCGGCGCCGCTGACCGCAGCCATCACCCAATCGGCCGGCCGGGCGGCGGCTTCGATAATCGCGCTCTCGCCCGCGCCGCATTCGATACCGGTCCCGCTCAGCGCATCCTGCAAATCTTTCAGGAGGTCGGGGTCGGCGATCGCGGCAAAGCGCGCGTTGAACTCCCTTGCCAGTTTCACCAGCGCCGCAACGTTGGAATTGGCGGTCAGGGCTTCGACCTGGTAGCGCTCGGGCGCGCCACGAAGCAAATCCATGGTGCTGTCGCCGATCGAGCCGGTGGCACCCAGGACGGATACGGCACGCGCGGCGGAAGCCGCGGCCTTGTTGTTACGCAATGGAACTGCGCTCATATCGTCACCACATCATAAGACCGCTGCCGACACCATCCGCGCCGCGCCGCAAAAATCCGAGAATCGCTGCCAGCACCACGGCGGCGACGAATCCATCGAGCCGATCCAATAACCCGCCATGGCCAGGGATGATATGGCTTGAGTCCTTGACCCCGAAACGCCGTTTCACCGCCGATTCAAACAGGTCGCCGAGCTGCGAGACAATCGACAGAATCGAGCCGAGCAGCAGCATCGGGACGGTTTTGCCGAGGCCAAATGCGGCGAAACCGGCAGCGACCGCGATGCTTGCGGCAAAGCCGCCAACCGCGCCGGCCCAGGTCTTGTTGGGGCTGATCCGCGGCCACAGTTTCGGCCCGCCAAAGCCGCGGCCAGCAAAATAGCCGCCGATGTCGGTCACCCACACCACAAGAAACACCAGCATCAACGCCGTCCAACCCATGGCCGGATCGGATCGCAGCATGATCGAGGCCTGTTCGGCCGCGGCGGCGTAGATAAATCCTGATGTGGTCCAGATCCGCCGCTCCGGCGTTAGCGCGGCCACAGCCAGCAGGCCCAGAGGCAAGGCGACCAGGGAGAGCTTGAACGGAAGGACGATTCCGGCCAATGCCAGCGCCGCGACGCCTGATGCGACGACGCTGATCCGGCGCGCTTCACCCACGATTGCCAGCCATTCGACATAGAGGCCGATCGCGGCCAACGTCACCAGCGCGGCCCAGAGCCAGCCCCCGATATACGCGATCGCAATGGCCGACGGCGCAAGCACCAGAGCAGCGGCGATACGCGCCGTCAGGTTGCGTGTAACGGGCGTTGCCATCGTCGCCGGCGCGGCGTCCCCCTCGCTCACGATCCGGTTTTCGCTGCCAGACCGCCGAAGCGGCGCTCACGCCGGGCGTATTCGGCGATTGCCCCCTCAAGCGCGGCCTTGTCAAAATCCGGCCAGTGGATCGGCACGAACACCAGTTCGCTATAGGCCGCCTGCCACATCAGAAAATTCGACAGCCGCTGCTCGCCGCTGGTACGAATGATCAAGTCGGGGTCGGGGATATCGGGCGCATCAAGATATTGACCAAGCGCATCGGCGTCGATCGACGACGGGTCGCGCCTTCCCTCCGCGACCTCGCGCGCCAGCCGTTGCGCCGCATTGGCGATTTCCTGGCGCGAGCCGTAGTTGAAAGCGACGATGAGATTAAGCCGGGTGTTGGCACGGGTCAGTTCCTCGGCTTCGTTCAGCAACGCGCAGATGTCAGGCTCCAATCCGGCGCGTTCCCCGATCACGCGCACCCGCACGCCATCGCGATGCAGGGTCGCCAGATCGTTGCGAATGAAGCGCCGGAGCAGGCCGAACAGATCGCCGATCTCGCTCGCCGGCCGCGACCAATTCTCCGCACTGAAGGAGAAAATCGTCAAATGCAGAATACCGAGTTCAGACGCCGCGCGAACCACGCGGCGCAAGGCTTCGACGCCGCGGCGATGACCCTCGGCACGCGGAAGGCCGCGAGCCGCCGCCCAGCGGCCATTCCCGTCCATGATGATGGCCACATGCAGCGGACCGTCCGATCGATCCGGTCCTTCCGTGGCGGGGGCGGCGTTCGACATTGCTTGTTCCCTGTAGCGTTTTCGCGCAAAACAGTTACCACTTGCACCGCAATCAATCTGCGCAGATGGCATAGACTTGTTCGCGCGGAAAACGCATCAAACAAAAGTAGCATTAGACGGTGAGAATTTCCTTTTCCTTGGCCGCCAGCAACTGGTCGATTTCCGAAATCATCCCGTCGGTCGCCTTTTGCACGTCAGCGGCCAGGCGCTCCTGATCGTCCTCGGAAATCTCGTGATTTTTCTCAAGCTTCTTGACGGTATCGAGACCGTCGCGGCGGACATGGCGCACCGCGACCTTGGCTGCCTCGGCGTATTTATGCGCCACCTTCACCAGCTCTTTGCGGCGCTCCTCGTTGAGTTCGGGAATCCGCAGTCGCAGCACCTGCCCTTCGGTGGCGGGACTTAGCCCGAGATTGGAATCCACGATCGCCTTCTCCACCGCCTTGACCATCGACTTGTCCCAGACCTGCACCGAGAGCAGGCGCGGCTCCGGCACGCTGATGGTGGCGAGTTGATTGAGCGGCATGTGGCTGCCATAGGCCTCGACCTGGACCGGCTCCAGCATCGATGCCGCGGCACGGCCGGTTCGCAAACCGCCCAGTTCGTGCTTGAACGATTGGGTCGCGCCCTGCATCCGGCGCTTCAGTTCGTTGATGTCGAAACCAGGCGTGGGCATGATGCTTCTCCCCTCCACATAAAGACCGGCCCGCTGCCGCCCTATGCCGGCTTTGCGGTCGTATGGCTGGCCGGCCAATCAGCCGGCGACGATGGTACCGCGGCCGCCGCCGCGCAGGATCGCACTGATCGACCCCGGTTCGGCGATCGAGAACACGATGATAGGCAGCGACGTTTCGCGGGCAAGCGCGAATGCGGTAGCATCCATGACCTTGTAATCGCCCTCGATCGCTTGTGAATGCGTCAAACGGTCAAATCGCCTGGCCGACGGGTCTTTTTTCGGGTCGGCACTGTAGACGCCGTCGACATTGGTGGCTTTCAGCACCGCCTCAGCGCCAATCTCGGCTGCCCGCAGCACCGCCGTGGTGTCAGTTGTGAAAAACGGATTGCCGGTTCCGCCGCCGAGCAGCACGATGCGGCCCTTGGCGAGGTATTTGTGGGCCGTGCCGCGGGTGAACAGCTCACAGATTTGAGGCATCACGAATGCCGACAGCGTCCGGGCGGGCGTGCCCTTGCGCTCGATCGCAGCTTCCAGGGCCAGGCAGTTCATCACGGTGGCGAGCATGCCCATGGTGTCGCCGGTTGGGCGCGAGACGCCGCGCGAGGAGACCTCGACGCCGCGCGCGATATTGCCGCCACCGACCACGACGGCGACCTCGCTGCCCAATTGGCGGGCCGCGATCAGGTCGCCCGCGATCCCGTCGACGGTGGGCTGGTCGATGCCGGAAGGATGGGAGCCAGCAAGGTACTCGCCCGAGAGCTTGATCACCACGCGACGATAGACCGGCTCAGCCATGATGCGTTCGCTCTCCTCAAGCCCGCGCGGCCCGCTTCCGGCGTCATCGCCTGAATCACCGGACCGGAAGAACTGATCCGCGAGTTACTTCTTGCCGCTGGCCGCCGCGACCTCGGCCGCGAAATCCGATTCCTGCTTTTCGATTCCCTCGCCGAGAGCATAGCGCACAAATCCGGCGATCTTCACAGCCGCGCCGACCTTGCCCTCAGCTTCCTTCACGGCCTGGGCGACCGATTTGCCCTTTTCGTCGTGGATAAAGGCCTGCTCCAGCAGGCAGACCTCCTTGTAGTAGGTCTTCAGGCCGGACTCGACGATCTTTTCGATCACGTTTTCCGGCTTGCCCTGCTGGCGGTATTTGTCGGCCAGAACGTCCTTCTCGCGCTTCACGACGGCGGGGTCGAGCCCGGCCGGGTCCAGCGCCTGCGGATTGGCGGCGGCGACATGCATCGCAAGCTGGCGGCCGAGAGCGGCCAGTTCATCAGCCTTGCCGGCCGACTCCAGCGCGACAATGACGCCCATCTTGCCAGCGCCGTCGATGACCGCATTGTGGATATAGCTCGACACCACGCCCTTGCCGACCTCCAGCGAGGCCGCACGGCGCAGCGTCATATTCTCGCCGATGGTGGCGATGGCATCCGAGATCGCGGTTTCGACGGTAACCGATCCGACCTTGGCCGCCTTGATCTTCTCGACATCGGCGCCGACGTCGAGCGCGACCTGGGCGATCATCTTGACCAGTCCCTGGAACTGCTCGTTGCGCGCCACGAAGTCGGTTTCGGAATTGACTTCGACGACGACGCCCCTGGTGCCCTTGGTGACGGCGCCGATCAGGCCTTCGGCGGCGACGCGGCCGGCCTTCTTCGCGGCCTTCGACAATCCCTTCTTGCGCAGCCAGTCCTGGGCCGCCTGCATGTCGCCGCTGCTTTCGGTGAGCGCGGCCTTGCAATCCATCATACCGGCGCCGGTCGACTCACGGAGGTCCTTGACCATCGCCGCTGTGATTGTTGTCATTGTTGCAATCCTTTGCCTGTCAGAGCGGCCGCGGCGCGGCTTCGAGCCACGCCGCCATCCACCGCCAGCAATTCGACCGATTGAGAATGGCGGCCGGAGCGATCCGGCCAACGCTTGACGTTACTCGGCTTCGGCGGTCATCGCCTTGGCTTGGGCGACCCAGCCATCAGCACGGCTCGGAAGTCCGACCTCTTCGCCGATCTTGTGCGCGGTATCGTGATCGAGTTCGGCGAGCTGCCAGTAGTGGAAGATGCCGAGGTCGTTGAACTTCTTCTCGATCGCGCCGGACACGCCGGTAAGCTTCTTGAGATCGTCGGCCGCGCCGCGCGGACCAGCGAGGCCCTGGAAGCCGGCAGGCTGCGAGGCCGTCGGAATTTCCTCGCGGACCGGATGAGCCGAGGCGCCGATATCGATTCCCGAATCGCCTTGCGCACGCGAAATGCCGTCGATGGCCGCGCGCGCGACCAGATCGCAGTACATCGAGATCGCACGGCCGGCGTCGTCATTGCCTGGCACGACGTAGGTGATGCCCTTCGGATCCGAATTGGTATCGACGATGGCGGCGACCGGAATGTTGAGCCGCTGCGCCTCGGCGATCGCAATGTCTTCCTTGTTGGTGTCGATCACGAAGATCAGGTCGGGCAGACCGCCCATGTCCTTGATGCCGCCGAGCGAGCGGTCGAGCTTGTCGCGCTCGCGCTGCAGGGTCAGGCGCTCTTTCTTGGTGTACTGCGCGCCTTCGCTGGTGCCCAGCATCTCCTCGAGCTGGCGCAGCCGCTTGATCGAGCCCGAAACCGTCTTCCAGTTGGTCAGCGTGCCGCCGAGCCAGCGTGAATTGACGAAATATTGCGCCGAACGCTTGGCCGCTTCCGCGATGCCGTCCTGCGCCTGCCGCTTGGTGCCGACGAACAGGATACGGCCGCCCTTGGCGACGGTATCACTCACCGCCTGCAGCGCGCGATGCAGCAGCGGCACGGTCTGGGCGAGATCGATAATGTGGATATTGTTGCGAGCACCGAAAATGTAGTCCGCCATCTTCGGATTCCAGCGGTGAGCCTGGTGGCCGAAGTGCACGCCAGCCTCAAGCAGCTGACGCATAGAAAAATCGGGTAGCGCCATGATGTCAGTTCTCCGGTTGGTTCCTCCGGAAACGTGTGAGCAAACGAGCCATATGGCCCGGTTGCCACCGGACGGCCTTTTCAGCCAAGTTTCCGTGCGAGATGGCGCGCTGTATAGCCGGTTTTCGTGAAGAAGCAAGGAAAATGGCCAAATCCGGAGCCATTTTCATCCCCCAATGCCGCCTAATGCTGTTCTAGGTGACCTCGGCTCGCACCGGCCAGCCGGCCTTATTGGGCCAGTTGGAGGTCCCATCTCCATGGCTTTTTGCAAAAGCCCTGTGCTGCAAGGCTCCCCATAGGAACGAGAATGACGCCGACCTTCAACGGCACTCCCGGATAAAGGTCGGCGCCGTCCGCCGGCCTCTTCCGCTCCAGAAGCTTGTCGAGATCGCCGGGCTTGTATCGCGCATGGTTAAAGCTCCTGCCTTCGAACCTCAAACCACCATGTCGACCTTGCCGTCCTTGAGCCGGTAGACACCGCCGACGACCTTGAGCTTGCCGCCGTCGACCGCTGCATTGAGGATCGGGGCGACCCCTTTCAGCTTGGCGACATTGTCGATCACGTTCTGGCGGATGGCGTTGTCAAGCTCGTTGCCTGATTGCTGGGCGATTGCCTTCACCGCGGGCGAAAGGCCCGTCACCAGCGTCTGCATATGACCCGGAAGTGGCTTGTCGTCCTTGAGCGATTTGATCGTCGCCTTCACGGCGCCGCAGGCGTCGTGGCCGAGTACGAGGATCAGCGGTACCTTGAGGATCGCAACGGCGTATTCGAGGCTCGCCACGGTCTCGTCAGTGGCGAAATTGCCCGCGACGCGGCAGACAAAGAGATCACCCCGGCTGGCGTCGAAGGCATATTCCGGCGCGACGCGCGAGTCCGCACAGCTCAGGATCGCGGCATAGGGATTCTGGCCGCCGACCAGCGCCTCGCGCTCATGCTTGAAATCATGCCGGCGCGCGACGCCCTCCACATAGCGCCCATTGCCACGCAATAGACGCTTCAGCGAAGCATCGGGCGACAGCACGTTTTCCGGCTTTGGCGGCGTCTTGGTTTCCTTCGCGAGAGCGCCATTGGCAAGCAGCAGGCCGGCCGCTGACGCCGCCAAAATGAAGCTGCGCCGCGATGGTTCGAGCAAACGACGTGGGTCATTGCGGAACATCTCGCACATTGGCGTCCTCTTGTGAGTCTGGCACCCCGGCTCGCAAGAACCGGAGCACCTGATTTCGCAACCTTAGCACTTAGGCTGATTCGGCGGGCACTTCTTAGCTGGGGCCGGTTTGGCCGGTGGTGGCGGAGCCGGCCGTGGCGGTGGCGCTGACATGCGTGGCGGAGGTGGTGCTGCCACACGCGGCGGAGGCGGTGCTGCCACGCGTGGCGGAGGTGCTGCCATGCGCGGCGGAGGCGGCGCTGCCACATGCGGCGGAGGCGGCGTAAACCGCTTGACCTCCTGCCTCGGCGGCGGCGGCGCAACACGTCTCGCCTCCGGCCTCGAAGGCGGCGGTGGGGGTGGCGGCGGCGTTATCGATTTGCCCTCGGGTTTCGCACGCGTCGTTGTCGTCGGCTGCGAGGCGCCCTTTCTGTCCTGCAGGGCTCTCTCATGCTCCTGCAGCGCAGGGTTTGTCGGTGCCTGCGTTCCACTCGGCTTCCCGAGCACCGGCGATGTCCCACCTTTGCTCGCTTCGTTACCTTTTCCGGTCGGTGGAAGATTT
>JAGXAF010000287.1 GCA_018971675.1 Bradyrhizobium sp. | reverse complement strand
GGCTGAAGGACAAGCTCGGCAACCGCTCCAATGCGTCGTCCGAGGTGGAATTCGAGAATGCTTTTGCGCTACGGGTTGGCGACGAAGGCAAGGGCATCCGCACCATCATTCAGATGGTGCAACTGACGCGGCAGGACTGCGCGATCGCGTCCGCTGGCCTGATGCGCTCGGGATTGGCGCATGCGCTGCATCACGCCCGCCACCGCAGCGTGTTCCAGAAACATCTGGCCGATCAGCCGCTGATGCAGGCGGTATTGTCCGACATGACGCTGCATGTCGAGGCGTCGATCGCGCTGGTGATGCGGCTGTGCCGGTCGTTCGACCGTGCATCCCACGACGCGGGCGAGGCCGCTTTCATGCGGCTGATGACGCCAGCGGTCAAATACTGGGTCTGCAAGAGCGCGCCTGGATTCCTCTACGAGGCGATGGAGTGCCTCGGCGGCAACGGTTATGTGGAGGAGGGCATTCTGGCGCGGCACTATCGGGAGTCTCCGGTCAACGCGATCTGGGAAGGCTCCGGCAATGTGATGTGCCTGGACGTGCTGCGCGCGCTGTCGCGCGAAGCCGACGCTGCCACGGCGGTATTGCAGGCGCTCGCTGCCGAGACCAGGGGCCTGTCCGGAACCGGGGAAGCGGTAGCCTTCATCGGCAAGGCGTTTCGCCGGCCCGATGGCGAGCGGGTCGCGCGGCTGGCTGTCGAGAAACTGGCGTTGCTGGCGGCGAGCGCCGCGCTCAACCAGATATCGCCGCATCATGCCGAATTGTTCGCCCGCACCCGGCTCGAGGCGACCCACGCCGGCATGTATGGCGCGGTCGATCTTGCCGCCGACGACATCAAGAGCCTGCTGTTGCGGGCGCTGCCTTGAAACATACCCTGGCCTGAAAGTGAGCTGATGGATTCTTTCAATCCCGACAGTGCTGTCGCCGCCGTTGCGATCTCGCGTCCGCCGCGAGTTTGGAAGTTCTGGGGCACCGCCTTGTGGGGTTTTTTCATCTTCGTTGCCATGTTCATCGGCCAAATGGCCCCGGTGCTCGCAATCGTGATCCGGAAAGCCGGCAGGATCGACATGGCCGAAGTGGCCAATCTGGCCGGTGACGGGTGGGTGCTCGCACTCACCGTGATCTTCGGCCTGCCGGCGGTTCTCGCGGCGACGTGGCTGCCGGTTCATCTCTCGCGCACGCCGTTCAAGGAGTACCTCGCGCTGCGCTGGACCTCCTGGCAGAACCTGGTCATCGGCATCGCGGGGATGCTGGTCGTGGTCGTGGGCTGGGATCTGTTGTCGCGCGCGACCGGCCACGAGGTCACGGCGGGATTCATGGGCGACATCCTGAAATCGGCGACGGCGGACGGCGTGTTGTGGCTGGCGGTGTTGGCGTTCGCGGTCGTGGCACCTTTCACCGAGGAATTGCTGGCGCGGGGCTTTCTCTATCGCGGATGGTCGGAGAGCTTTTTGCGGGTGCCCGGCGCGATCGTGCTGTCGTCGCTGGTCTGGACCGCGATGCACGTGCAATACGACCTGTTCTTTCTCGGCGAGGTTTTTTCGATCGGCATCGTGCTGGGCTACATCCGCTACCGCAGCCAGTCGATCTGGCTGACGACGCTGCTGCATGGCCTCAACAATCTGGCGGCGTTGATCCAGACGATCGTGTTGACCCACTCCTGATGCGAAGCGTCGCCAGCCGGTCGAGCGCGCCTTGCAGGATGAAGATCGCGGCGTGCTCGTCGATCACTTCCGCGCGCCGGGCCCGGCTCATGTCCATGCCGATCAGTTCGCGCTCGACCGCCACCGTCGAGAGCCGCTCGTCCCACAACGCGATGGCGACATCGGTCATTCCAGAGAAATTGCGGGCGAACGCCCGGGTCGATTGCGCGCGGGGACCCTCGCTGCCATCCATGTTGATGGGCAGGCCGAGCACAAAACCCGCGGCGTTGCGCTCGCGGGCGATCGCCAACAGCCGCGCGGCGTCGGCCTTGAAGGCCTTGCGCCGGATGGTCTCGACGCCGGTGGCGAGCTTTCGATCCGGGTCAGATACCGCGACACCGATGGTTCTGGTGCCGAGGTCGAGGCCGATCAGCGCGCCGCGCTCGGGCCAGCGCGCAACAGCGTCGATCAGCGGCAGGATGGGGGCGGGCATCGCTCCGCATAACACGCGACAAGTGGCGCATGCAAAGCCGACGCGCTTTCCGCGTGGTTGCGGCGCAAAAGGCCACTCTGCTATACGGCGGTATGAATTTCGCCGTTTGAGGCCCATATAATGTCGATCGACGATGCCACCGTTCGCCGTATCGCGCACCTTGCGCGGATTGCGGTCACTGAGGCCGAAATTCCTCATCTTCAGGGCGAACTGAACGCGATACTGGCATTCGTCGAGCAGCTCAGCGAGGTCAATATCGAGGGTGTCGAGCCCATGACCTCGGTGACCCCGATGGAGATGAAGAAGCGGCAAGACGTGGTCAATGACGGCGGGATCGCCGACGAGGTGGTGGCGAACGCGCCGGAGACCCAGGACCATTTCTTTCTGGTGCCCAAGGTTGTTGAATAACACGGTCGTTGAATAAGGCGTGGCGTTTTAGCGGGAAGTCCGATGTGTCTGCTCTGCGACAATGAAAAGGCCTATCTGGCCTACATGAATTACCTCGATGCCATGGAGCGCGAGGGCAAGGTCGCCGATCCCGACAAGGCGATGGACGCCGTGCTCGACCAACTCGAGGCGGCCGACAAGGCAAGAAACAAGCTTTTTGGCAACGACCCGGCCAACGACAAGACGCTGTCTCCATTCTTCTGCAGCCCGGTTGATAAATGACCGATTTGACATCGCTGACCATCGCCGAGGCTCGATCCGGCCTGGCGAACAAGTCCTTTACGTCGCTCGAACTGACCGACGCCCACCTCAAGGCGATCGAGGCCGCGCGCGCGCTCAATGCCTTTGTGCTGGAAACCCCGGATCGGGCGCGCGACATGGCGCGCGTGGCGGACGCCAGGATCGCGAAGGGCGAGGGCGGACCGCTTGGCGGCATTCCGCTGGGGATCAAGGATCTGTTCGCGACCAGGGACGTGCGAACCACCGCCTGCTCGAAGATTCTGGGCGATTTCGTGCCGCCTTATGAATCGACCGTGACCTCGCAGCTCTGGCGCGACGGCGCCGTGATGCTCGGCAAGCTCAACAATGACGAGTTCGCGATGGGCTCGTCGAACGAGACCTCGTGCTTCGGCCCGGTGGTCAATCCATGGCGGCGCGAGGGCGCCGATGCCAGCGCGCGTCTGGTGCCGGGCGGATCCTCCGGCGGATCGGCTTCGGCCGTGGCGGCGCTATTGTGCATGGGCGCGACGGCGACCGACACCGGAGGTTCGATCCGACAGCCCGCGGCGTTCACCGCGACGGTCGGCATGAAGCCGACCTATGGCCGCTGCTCGCGCTGGGGCATTGTAGCTTTTGCGTCCTCGCTCGATCAGGCGGGTCCGATCGCGCGTACGGTGCGCGATGCCGCGATCCTGCTGCGATCGATGGCCGGCCACGATCCCAGGGACACCACGTCGGTCAACCGCCCGGTGCCCGACTACGAGGCGTCGATCGGAAAATCCGTCAAGGGCATGAAGATCGGCATACCCAAGGAGTATCGCCTCGACGGCATGTCGACGGAAATC
>JAGXAF010000286.1 GCA_018971675.1 Bradyrhizobium sp. | reverse complement strand
CGCGCCGCAAGCCGCTTTACCACCTGATGGGTTCGCCGATACACCATGGCGATTCTCGTCCCGGACGCCCCCACCGCAGCCACTTGGCAGCCACTCGGCAACCGTTTGGCCCGCGGGCGAGGCGTCGTCTCACCGCATTCTGGCGATCTGGAGCAAATCGCCCCGAAGAACTGAACAACTATTCAGGCACGATGACAAGGCTGTTTCGAGCGCCTTCGACGAAATTGAAGCCCGGCTCAATCGAAGTCCGGTTTCCATCGGCAACAGATTGGTGAAGAGTTAGTTTTTCTGCACGACGGGACTGATCATCGGCGCGGAGAGATGCACCGCGCCCGGCCGATGCAGATGAATCGTGGCGGTGCCATCATCATAAACCTTTTGCCAGTCATCGAGATGATCGAGCAATTTCGCCGCGGCACTTTGCGTGCGCAGCAGCGTCGCCTCGATTTTATAATTATTCAACATGGTGAAAAATTTATCCGGCTCGATCAACTCGCTTGCGAGGTAATAATCGACCATGAATTTCTCACCGAACAATTCGGTGCGGCCGTCGATGAACGTCGGCACATTGTCGGCGATCAGATAGCCGCCGAAATCGTAGTCGTTGAAAACGCGGCTGATATGAAGGCGCTTCAATTCGGCGACCGCGGCGGAAGGCGAGTTCCGGCCGGCCGGCGCATAATGTCCAAGCGAAGCCATCAGCGGCGTGACCGCACAGATCCACAGTGCCGCCGTGACACGGAGCAGCGGTGCCCGCCGCGATTCGCCGGGATCATCGGGGCCACCGATCTGCCGTGCCAGCGGTGCGGCGAGAGCGATTGGCGCCACCAAGGCTAACACCTCAAGATTTCGCGTGGCGCTCAACGCCATATGCAGCAGGCCGAGCAGCAGCACGATCCGCAGCGGCGGCAGCACGACGCCGCGCCACAGCGCGAGCCCCAGCATTCCCAGCAAACATATCTCGAAAGCGCCGAGGTGACCGAAACTGATCGGATGCCATTCGGTGATCAGTGGCAGCGCCTGGCCGAGGCTGAGAATCTTTCCCGATGCCAGGAGCGCATTCCAGCCATAGGGCGTGATGCAACTCGCCGCCAGAGCGACGCAAGCAAACCCCATCCAGAGCCACGCCAGGGATTTGCGCGCCGCGGGGTCTTTCCGCAACACCGCATCGAGCGCGATCGGAGCAATCAACACCAGTCCGAACACGAATCCGCCATGCAGGTTGGCCCACAGCGTCATCAGCGGCAGTAACCAAGGTGACGGCGCCTCGCCGCGATCCGCGGCAGCGATCAATCCACCAACCCACGCCACCAGCACCGGCAGCGCCAGCGCGTGCGGACGCGCCAACAGATGCCCTGCCGTCAATACCAGCGCTCCCGCCACGATCAACATGGTGGCAACCGGTGGCAGCCGGGCACTGAGAAATTTGGCCAGCAGTGCGAAGGCAGCCGCAATCGCGCCCGCCGCCAACACCACCGGCCCGCTCCAGCCGACGATCGCGTAGGCCTTGGCGTAGAGCACCTGCGCGAGCCATTGCGTCGAGATCCAGGGCTGGCCCCGCATGGTGAAGGAATAGAGGTCTGTTACCGGCACCGCGCGATGGTCAATGATCCACTGCCCCACCGTGATCTGCCATAGGGTGTCGGGATCGCCGAGCAGCTTATTGCCGACGAACAACAGCAAAACATAGACCGCCACACCGACCGCGAGCGGCAACACGCCGCGGGCGGAAGCCGGCGCTTCGGCGGTCCCTGTGACCGTCATCGTCATCTGCCGCGGTGTCCGTCCGAAAAACGCCGGTGATCCAGCCAAAACGGGATACAACTACGAGCGATGTTAATTCCCGGTAAAGGGCTTGATCAGCAGCGCGCGGTCAGACGGCAGAGCCACGCCATGCAGCGGTCGCGGACGCTTGCACGGTCGCGTTTGCGCGCCGCTCGAACATGGCGCGGCGCATGATCAGCGCAGCCACGATCAGCGTGGCCCCGAGGCCGACCGGCGCACCCGTGAAGATGAAGCTCAATACCAGCGCGACCGTGCAGGCGAGCGCAGCCAGCTCATATTGACGAAAGCCGTGCTTGAGCCCGATGCGAACCAGGAATCCCACCGGAATCGCCAGCACCATCATGTCGTACATGAAGAGATACGGCGTGATCAGCAGCGTGCCGGTCGCCAGCGCCGCCGCCTTCAGCGAATAGCGGACGCGACTGCGCCACATCAGCACGAGCACCACCACAACCGCTGCGAACAGGATCCAGTGCAGCGCCCATGCCAGCTGTTCGGGTCCGCCCCAAAAGCGAACCTGTGAGTACAGGCTCTGCAATTTCCACCAGGGCGCCTTGCCCTCGACCAGGAACGCCTGCGAAAACGCCGGCATCCAGTGGAAGAAGGCCTGCCAGCTTTCGGTGCCGTAGGCGAGCCACGAGGCCAGGAACATCAGTACCGTCGTCACGGCCGCGCTGACGAAGGTTCGCCACTGACCCGCCGCGATCAGCACCAGCGGAAACAGCAATCCGTATTGCGGCTTGTAGCTCAACAATCCCAGGCAAATGCCGGCGAGGATCGGGCGCACCGGCATCAGATAAAGCGTGCCGCCGACCAGCGCCGCGGTGAGGAAGCCGTTCTGCCCGACCAGCGCGTTGCTCAGCACCATCGGCGCCGCCAGCGCGAGCATCCAGCCAAACCGGCGGCCGACAATCGCCCGCATCACGACAAGATAGGGAACGAGGCTGACGAAAACCCAGCCCATGAATGCGGCGGCATAGGGCAGCCGCGCCAGGAGCGAAGCGACGAACAGGAACGGCGGCGGATAGTGCCAAGCAAAATAACCCGGGAAATCCTGTTTCAGCAACGCAAGTTCGATCTGGCGTTGAATGTCCCAATCCCAAGCCAGTGCCGGATGCCCCTCCAGCGCGAGTCGGCCCGCGGCCCAGACATTGACGAAATCGGTGGGGATGCCGAGCCCGTTCGAACCGTAAATCCACCAGTGCGAAAACCATGCGGTCGGGAAAAACGATACGTTGATAACGAACAGCACGAAGCAGACGTTGAATAGCGCCGCCGGGATCGCGTTTCGATCGGGAGGAGCGGTGAGCGAAGCGGAAACAGGCGCGGCCATGCGAAATCCTTTTCGCGCGCATCTGTTGCTTGCAGCAACACGCGCCGGCTCAACCAATAGGCTGGACAGGTTTGAGGAAATCTTAAGGTTCAGGGCCGTTTGGGCCGGATTTTCGCGGCAAGCGGCGCTCGCGAGGCGCGGCGAACGGCAACGCTGGACCGGAACGTAAAAAACGCGGCGTCGCCGCCGCGTTTCCAATTCTCGAAACAATCGACCGCTTACTAGGCCTGCGGTTGCGGCTCCAGGCCCGCATCGGAATCGGGACGCGGGCGCGGCTTGCCGGCCGGAGGCACCGCCGAGGCACGGGGCGTTGAAGGCTCCAGCACCGACTCCCGGTTCGGCTTCTTGCCCTTGAGCAGATCGGTGATCTCGTCACCCGTCAGCGTCTCGAACTCCAGCAGACCCTTGGCCAGCGCTTCGAGGTCGGCGCGCTTCTCGGTGAGGATCTTGGTCGCCTCATTGTAGCCTTCCTCGACCAACCGCCGGATTTCCGAGTCGATCTTCTGGACGGTCGCCTCCGATGCATTTTGCGTGCGC
>JAGXAF010000285.1 GCA_018971675.1 Bradyrhizobium sp. | reverse complement strand
GCATTTATGCCGCGTTCCGCCAAGGATGATCAAACGCCGCCCGATGTGGCGGGACTCCGCACCGGCGATGCCGGACGAGTTGACAGCGCCGGCATTGACTTCCGACCGCAGTTCAGCCTGCAACAACCGCGGTGGCGACTGGTAGCTGCTGCCGGAAGCTGCTGGTATAGAGGTCGCGACGGTCCAAAGGTTCTTGCCAAAGGTTCTTGCCAGGTAACGGCGGGTTGAGGTTAATGTTCCTGACGAGACCTCTCGCGCTGCAAGCCGTGTTGCGTGGCGCGGCCCGAATGGTCCCGCAAGTGCCTGGAAACAAAGATACTTGGTCGATCCCCTCGAATCACAGTCAAAGGTCCGGATGGCTACGCCGTTGCCCAATATCCTTGTCGTCGAAGACGATCGCGAGACGCGGCTGCTGATCGCCAAATATCTGCGAGGCAATGGCTGCAACGTGGCCGCCGCGACCGACGGGCGCGAGATGGCGCGCGCGATGGCCGATCATCGCGTCGACCTGTTGATCCTCGACGTGATGCTGCCGGGCGAGGATGGCCTCAGCCTGTGCCGCAAGGTTCGTGCCGAATCGCAGGTGCCGATCATCATGCTCACCGCGCGGGGCGAGGACGTCGATCGCATTCTCGGGCTGGAAATGGGCGCGGACGATTACCTCGCCAAGCCATTCAATCCGCGTGAGTTGCTGGCCCGGATCAACGCCGTGCTGCGCCGCCAGACCGCGGCACAAACCGTCAGCACCATCAAAGACGCGACCGCGTTGACGTTTCTCGGATGGCAAATCGATTTCAGGCTCCGCGAATTGCGCAATCCGGCCGGCGCGCGGGTAGCGATGACCAGCGCCGAGTTCGACCTGCTGCAAACCTTCTGCGAGCGGCCAGGCCGAGTGTTGTCGCGCGAGACCCTGCTCGACCTCACCCAGGGCCGCAACTCGGGCTCGTTCGAGCGCAGCATCGACGTGCTGGTCAGCCGCATCCGGCGCAAGATCGAAACCGACCCGCAGGATGCCACCATGATCAAGACCGTGCGCTCCGGTGGCTATATGTTCACGCCAACGGTAGAGACGCTCCCCGCCGACGGCCCATCATGAAGCCGCTCGGCTTTCTCAATCTCAGAGGCATCAGCGGACAGATCGCGGCCCTGGTGATTGCCTCGATCGTTACCCTTCATCTGATCATCACCGGCACCTTCCTGATCCATCGACCCGACCAGCTCGACCAAACGGTCGATCACGGGCCCAGCCAGCTTGCGGCGGCGGTCCAATTGGTCGGCGCAACGCCGGCCGCGGACCGGCCGCGGCTGCTCGTCGATATCCAGCGGGCGTTTCCGCAACTCGATATCGAGAACCTGGACCCGGGTCCCTGGGCCGCGTTTCATGACGCGGTCGATCCCGAGTTGCGCGGGCTGCGTCGCCACCTCGGGGCCGGCTATCACGTGTTCTGGCGCGCGCGTGACGACAACCCTCGCAAGGTCGGCATTGTGTTGCCTGACGGCACGATGCTGTCAGCCAACCTGCTGCAGGACCAACAGCCGCTGCTGCTCTGGAGCGGCCCGTGGATGACGACATTCCTGTTCGCCCTCATCAGCGTCACCCTGCTCAGCCTGTGGGCGGCGCGCGCCCTGACCGCGCCGTTGTCCTCCTTCGCCAGGGCCGCGGAGGAATTCAGCCTCGACGGCACCGCTGCCCCGCTGCCCGAGCGCGGCCCTGCGGAAGTCCGGTCAGTGGCGAAGGCGCTGAACCGGATGCGACAGCGCATCACCGCCCTGATCGACAACCGCACCCGGATGCTCGCTGCGATCAGCCACGATCTGCGCACGCCGATTACCCGCATGCGGCTGCGCTCTGAATTCATCGAGGACCAGGGGCATCGCAGCCGCATGCTGCACGATCTCGACCAGATGCGGTCGATGCTGGAATCCGTGCTGTCCTTCCTGCGCCACGACCGCAAGCTCGAACCCATGACGCTGGTCGATATCGCAAGCACGCTGCAGCTGATCACCGATCAATTCACCGACATGGGGCACAAAGTCGTCTATGAAGGACCGGAGCACGCGATGGCAACGGTGCGCCCCGACGACCTGCATCGTGGTGTCACCAATCTGGTCGAGAACGCGGTCAAGTTCGGCGCCGAGGCGACGGTCCGCCTGATCGCCTCGCCCGATGTCATGACCATCGAGGTCGAGGACGACGGTCCTGGCATTTCCGACACGCGCAAGGAGATCATGCTGGAGCCATTCGTGCGCGGCGATGATGCCCGTAACATGGACGACGCCTCGGGCTTTGGGCTGGGCCTGTCGATCGCGCGCAGCATCGTGCTGGCGCATGGCGGCGAATTATCGCTCAACGATCGCTCGCCGCATGGCCTGATCGTGCGCATTCGCCTGCCGGTCGGCCCGCAAAGCCGGCTGTCAGCGGCCTGAACATCGGTCGCGATCGTCAGGCGGCGATCGGCTCCTCGCTGGCGTCATCGAAGTAAGCCACCGCCTCGAACTGGTAGTCGCAGGCATGGCAATGCCAGAGATAGGCCGTGCACTGCGGGCTAGCTTCGATCCATTCCGGCATCGAAATCGGCCGTCCGCATTGGGCGCAGGGGTTGCCGCGAGGCAAATCGGCGAAATTAGCTCGAGCCATGGCGCATCTCCCTTTTGTACTTGGTTTTTTGTGTACTTGGTTTTTTGAAATGCATTGGACAGGCTTCCTGACGGATCGCGCAGAGCTGTCCTGCTGTGCATCTTGGCGCAGCATTGCGTCATTATAACGACAATGCGCATAACGACAATGCGCGGCCCCTGCGGCGCGGCGTAGCGCCGCTATCTCTTGGTGTGTGCATCGCACCCGGCTTGCGGGCGTGGATAGTCGCAATGTCGTCGAAATAAATCTTTGCCCGTCGCAGACGTGATCGAACAGCCTGGTCGCAGCACTTTGCGCGCCCGTCAGGGTCGCCCCGATGTTGTATTGTTCAGGTGACCGGAAGGCGTTACTGTACTTCACGTTAGCGTGTTGATTGCGGCGCCCGGGGGCCCTTGTTCATGAAACGTCTGCCTTTGCTTGCCTGGCTCGCCGTTCTTGCGGCGCTATCGTTGCCCCAGGCGGCCCTGGCCCAGCGCGCGCGATATGAAACGATGATTGCGGCCCACGCCCAGGCCAATCTGGTGCCGGAAGCACTCGTGCACCGCGTCATCATACGTGAAAGCAAATATCAGGCGTCGCTTCTGGGACGCGGCGGCGCCATCGGCCTGATGCAGATCAAGCTCGCGACCGCACGCGGCCTCGGCTACACCGGCACCGCCGAAGGCTTGCGCGATCCCGATACCAATCTGACGTACGGCGTGAAATATCTCGCCGGCGCCTATCGCGCCGCCGGCGGCGATCACGACCGCGCCGTCCACTATTACGCCGCCGGCTACTATTACGCCGCCAAGCACCAGCGGCTCGAGCACCTGAAGCAAGCCCGATCGGCATCGGCAGGTGCGCCGCCGAAGCCTCTGGCACGGGATGAAATGGCCGCTAACAAGGCGGCCAAAGACGCTTCCGGCGCCACACCCGAGGCCGCATCCAGATAAGCGGCGCATGTGTGGAACGCAGTGCAGCTCCCGTCCTGGCGCGTTGACACCCCCTGCCATCGGCCTACATTGGAGTCGTTCCGAGGGGAGC
>JAGXAF010000050.1 GCA_018971675.1 Bradyrhizobium sp. | reverse complement strand
CGACTTTACTCCCTCGCAGTGGGTTGCCGCTATGGCCGGGTTTTTCGTGTCGGCTGGCGCAGCTCATATCCTTGTCGCGCAAGGATACCTTCCTCGAAATTGGGCCATGATCTTGGTTGTCGTTGGATTTGGTGCACCGCCTGCGATCGTCGGATGGCTGAAGGCTCGCAAGCGCAAAGTGTCCTAATCTGCCGGAGCGAATGTCCTATTTAGGACAGCACCGGCTTTGAACCGGAGGGATGCGGGCGGCGCGGGCAAGGCCCCAGAGCCGTTTCCGTTCCGATGGAATCGGAATGGGACTCGGGATTCTTGTTTGACGCGTTTTCTTCATGCGAACCGGTATCCACCCACGGATCAAGTCCGAGGGCATGCTTCGCTCGAAAACGCTTCAGCTGGATGAAAAGCGCTCGGCCCATTTCCGTCATGGCCGGGCTTGACGTCTTCATTCTCGCACGCCTGCTAAAACGTGGATGCCCGGGACAAGCCCGGGCATGACGACTGATTGACAGCGGCCCCTCTATTCCGCGCTGCTCACCAGCTTGATCCGCGGCTCGGCGGCTTGCGTCAGGCCGCGATAGGCTGCGAGATAGTCGAGCGCCATGCGACGTGCGGTGAAGCGGACCTCGAACTGCCGCCGAATCTCGCCGCGGTTCAGTTCGGACAGGCGGTTGACGGCGGCGACCGCGCTGATCTCGTCCTCGACAACGAAGCCCGTCAAGCCGACATCGATCACCTCGGGGACGGAGCCCCGATTATAGGCGATCACCGGCGTGCCGCAGGCCATCGCTTCGATCATGACGAGCCCGAAGGGTTCGGGCCAGTCGATCGGAGCCAGCAGCCCGATCGCGCCGCTCAGGAAATCGGATTTTTCATGATCGCCGATTTCGCCGACATAGTCGATCAGCGGGTGATCCATCAGCGGGCGCATTAGTTCGTCGTAATAGTCCTGGTCGGCCCGATCGATCTTGGCGGCGATCTTCAGCGGAATGCCGCAGCAGATCGCGATCCTGATCGCGCGGTCGACGCCCTTTTCCGGCGCAATGCGGCCGAGCACCGCGAGATAGCCGGGGCTGACCGGCTTCGGCATCAGCAGTTTTTCCGGCAGGCCGTGATGGATGGTGCGGACCCAATTGGCCTGCGGCACCGGACGCCGCTGCGCATTTGAAATCGAAATCACAGGAACGTCGGAGAAGGTCGTGAACACCGGCTGGTGCTCGGGCAGGTCCAGTCTGCCATGCAGCGTTGTCAGGAACGGGGTCGGCTGCCGGTAGAACAGGGAGAACGGATAGTAGTCGAGATGAAAGTGCAGGAAGTCGAATTCCTCGTCGTCACATTTTTGCCGAACGCGCTCCAGCATCACCATGTGCAGTGCGTTGGGATCGCGAACCGATCCGTCGAGCCGCAGCGCCCTCGGCCATGTTGCGTCAAGTTTCGCTGAAGTCCGGGAATCGCCGCTGGCGAACAGCGTGACATCGTTGCCCAATGCGACAAGTTCCTCGGTCAACCAGTGTACCACCCGTTCGGTTCCGCCATACAATTTGGGTGGAACAGCTTCCGTCAGCGGAGCAACCTGCGCGATGCGCATCTATCCGTCTCCTGTCATGGTCATGAATGGAAAGCCCCACTTTGCGGCCGGCGGCGGCAAGCCGCACAGGGAACGTTTCCGCGCCTGCGAAGTTCCAGAACGTGCGCTCGTTCGTGCGCAGATCTTCCACATCAGGGCCTTGCTGATGCCATCCCGTCCGATCAGATTTTTGCCGTGGTTGCCGGGGCAGGATGATGGTGCGGCGAACGAATCGCGAGTGGAACCGCCGGGAAGATTTGATCGATCGAAGCCAGCGCGTCCGGATAGGATTTTCCTCTTCTTCGCAACGGGTTGTCAGTTACATGGACAGTCTTTCAGGATATGCACATCGTCCTTTTCCATTTGTGCTGCGTTATCTTCGCCAACGACTGGCATCCCACATTGCGATCGTGACCGCCGTGATGGCCGCGGTTGCCTGCTCGGTGGGCACGCAATATGGCGTGAAGTATCTGGTCGACAACCTGTCAGCCGGCCCGGCTCGCGCCGGGGGCGTATGGCTGGCTTTCATTTTTCTCATGTCTTTGATCACCGCCGACAATTTTCTGTGGCGGATCGCGAGCTGGACCGCGAGCTTCACATTTGTGGGAGTGACCGGTGATCTGCGTCGCGACATCTTCCGGCATCTGACCGGGCATGCGCCGAGCTACTTCTCCGACCGGCTGCCGGGCATGCTCACCAGCCGCATCACCGCAACGTCCAATGCGGTCTTCACCGTGGAGAACATGTTCGTCTGGAACGTGCTGCCGCCCTGCATGGCGACGGTTTCGGCGATCGCCCTGATCGGAACGGTCAGCCTGCCGATGGCGGCGGGCCTGATCGTTGTTGCCGGCGCAATGGTGATGGCGATGTTCCGTCTCGCCGCCGCCGGAAAACCCTTGCATGACGATTTCGCCAACAAGGCCGCCGCGGTCGACGGCGAGATGGTCGACGTCATCAACAATATGCCTCTGGTCCGCGCGTTCTGCGGCCTCTCTTTCGAGCACGATCGGTTCGACGCGACGGTCAACCGGGAGCTGACCGCACGCGGCCGCAGCCTGCGCTATCTCGAAAAACTGCGCATCCTGCACGCCGGAATTACCGTCATGCTGACCGTCGCGCTATTGGCGTGGGCCATCATGCTGTGGCAACGCGGCGCCGCCACCACGGGCGATGTGGTGCTCGTCTGCACGCTTGGCATTTCCATCCTGAGCGCCACGCGCGATCTCGCAGTGGCGTTGGTCGACGTCACCCAGCACGTCGCGCGGCTGACGGAGGCGATCGCGACGCTGCTGTTGCCGCATGAGCTGAAGGATCACCCCGAGGCCGAGCCGCTGGTCAAGGCGGGGGCGGCGATCGCGTTCAACAATGTGTCATTCCGCTATCCCGGTGGCCTCAAGGTGTTCGATCGCTTCAGCCTGCGTCTGCAGGCCGGACAGCGGGTCGGACTGGTCGGACAGTCCGGCGGCGGCAAATCCAGCCTGTTCGTGCTGTTGCAGCGATTTTACGACGTGCAGCAAGGCAGCATCACCATCGATGGCCAGGATATTTCGCGCGTCACGCAGCAGAGCCTGCGCGAGGCGATCTCGGTGGTGCCGCAGGACATCTCGTTGTTCCAGCGGTCGATCCTGGAAAACATCCGCTACGGCCGGCCAACCGCGACCGACGACGAGGTGCTTCGTGCGGCGATCGCGGCAAGGTGCGATTTTGTCGAGACGCTTCCCGAGGGGCTTGCGACCATGGTCGGCGATCGCGGCGTCAAATTGTCGGGCGGCCAGCGCCAGCGCATCGCGATCGCGCGCGCTTTCCTGAAGAACACGCCGATATTGTTGCTCGATGAGGCCACCGCCGCGCTCGACAGTGAATCCGAGGAGGCGATCCGCGAGGCGCTCGGCCGGCTGATGCGCGGCCGTACCGTGATCGCGATCGCACACCGGCTCGCGACGTTGCGCAATTTCGACCGGGTGGTGATGCTGAAGGCCGGCAGGATCATCGAGGATGGGCCGCCGGACCGCCTGATGCAGGGTGAGGGGCCGTATCGCGACCTCGTAACGCGGGAAATGAGTCGCCTGGCGACGCATGCGGCTTGAGCCTGCGGGGATGACGAGTTGAGTCTTAGAGCCTTTTCCGTTCCGATGGAATCGGAACGGGGCTCTAGAGTCTTGTTTTGACGCGTTTTCTTCACGCGAACCGGTATCCACTTCGCTTGAAAACGCTCTAGCGTGTTGATCGCAGAGGCCGAGGGGAAACCGCGCGAGGTCATCAATGCCAGCCGAAGCCACAAGCATGGTCGTTACAGTCCGGGCCGCCCAATCGGTCGCGGAATCTCCGTTCTACATCCCGATGACCGGTCCCGCGGCGCGGCCGCGGCGCTCGCTCAAGCATGACGACACGTTCATCGTCCTCGACAGCCATGGCGATATCGGTGCATCCGCCGGCGGCCCTGACGGCCTGTTCAACGCCGACACCCGCTACCTTGCCCGGCTCGAGCTGTCGCTGGACGAGGTGCAGCCGCTGCTGCTGGGATCGAGCCTGCGCGACGACAACTCATCGCTCACGGTCGATCTCACCAATCCCGATATCTATCGCAATGGCCGCATCGTGTTGCAAAAGGACATGCTGCACATCGTCCGCAGCATCTTCCTGTGGCGCGGCACGGCCTACCAGCGCATCGGCCTGCAGAACCATGGCGGGGATCCGGCGAGCTTCGATCTGACGCTGTTGTTCGACAACGACTTCGCCGATCTGTTTGAAGTGCGCGGCGAGAAACGTCCGCGCCGCGGCATCGGCTCGGGCGAATTGCTCGGACCATCCGATGTGCAGTTCGACTATCGCGGCCTCGACGGCGAGTCTCGCCATACGGCGCTGCATTTCGATCCCAGGCCGACGCGGCTTGCGGTCAATGCCGCGACCTACCACTTCGAACTCGCTCCGCAGCAGGCGAGTTCGCTGTTTGTCGCGGTGTCCTGCAACAAGCCGGCCGCGGCCAAACCGGTCCCGTTCTTCCGCGGCCTGCTGGCGCATTGCCGTGAAATGCGGCGATCCAACGACGGTGCAACCAGCGTCGAAACCTCGAACAACATCTTCAACGAGGTGCTGTGCCAGTCGATGGCCGATCTCAACATGCTGATGACCGATACGCCGCAGGGACGATATCCCTACGCCGGCATTCCCTGGTACTCCACCACATTTGGTCGCGATGGCATCATCACGGCGCTGCAAATGCTGTGGATCGACCCGCGGGTCGCGCGCGGTGTGCTCCGGCGGCTTGCCTTCTACCAGGCCAGGACGGTCGATCCGCTTACCGATGCCGAGCCCGGGAAGATCCTGCATGAAATGCGCGGCGGCGAGATGGCGGCGCTGCATGAGGTGCCGTTCGCGCAATATTACGGCAGCGTCGATGCGACGCCGCTGTTCGTGCTGCTGGCCGGCCTCTATGTCGAGCGGACAGGTGATGAGGAGACGCTGGCCGAATTGTGGCCGGCGGTCGAAGCCGCGCTGCGCTGGATCGACGGCGCAGGCGACCCCGATCGCGACGGCTTCGTTGAATATCAGCGTGCGTCCGAGCAGGGTCTCGCCAATCAGGGCTGGAAGGATTCGTTCGATGCGATCTTTCATGCCGATGGCCGGCTTGCCGAAGGCAATATCGCGCTGGCGGAAGTGCAGGGCTATGTCTTCGCCGGCAAGCGGCTCGCAGCGCGCAGCGCGCGGCGCCTCGGCAAGCGCGACATGGCGGGAAAGCTCGAAGCCGAAGCAGAACGACTGGCCCAGCGTTTCGAGGAGGCGTTCTGGTGCGACGAGCTGGGCACCTACGCCCTGGCCCTGGACGGCAGCAAGGAGCCGTGCCGGGTGCGGACGTCGAACGCGGGTCAGTTGCTGTTCAGCGGCATGATCCGGCACGATCGCGCGCGGCTGGTCGCCGCGGATTTGATGCGGTCGCATTTCTTCACCGGCTGGGGTATCCGCACCGTGGCGCTCGGCGAGGCCCGCTACAATCCGATGTCCTATCATGACGGCTCGATCTGGCCACACGACAATGCGCTGATTGCGCTCGGGCTGGCGCGCTATGGCCAGAAGCATGCGGTGGCCCATTTGTTCCGCGCCTTGTTCGACGCCGCAACCTATATGGATCTGCGTCGGCTGCCGGAATTATTCTGTGGCTTCCGGCGCGAGAAGGGCCGCGGTCCGACGCTTTATCCAGTTGCCTGCGCGCCGCAAGCCTGGGCAAGCGCCACGCCTTTCACGCTGCTGGAAGCGGCCCTCGGCCTGGAATTCGACACCGCAAATGGCGAGATTCGCCTGCGCAACCCGCGCCTGCCGGCTTTTCTCAGCGAAGTGGTGCTCCGCGATCTCCGACTTGGCGCCTCCAGCGTCGATCTGCGGGTGCGCCGCCACGATCAGGATGTGTCGCTGGAAGTATTGCGCACGCACGGCGAGATCCGCGTGTCGATCGTGTTCGCAGACTAGAGCCCCGTTCCGATAGAATCGGAACGGGGCTCTAGATTTTTGTTTTGACGCGTTTTCTTCACGCGAACCGGTATCCGCTTCGCTCGAAAACGCTCTAGAAGCTCGCGGTTGTTCAAGGAGGCCCTATGCGCGCCAAACGCCTGCTCGCGTCGCTCGCGATCCTGCTTTCCGTGCTTGCGACGGCAGCGGTCCGGGCCGCCGACGATACGCCGCAACCGAATACAGCCTCGCCTGCGCCGCCGCCGAAAGCCACAGCTCCGGCCGCCCCGAAAGAACCCGCGCCCCCGGCGTCGGTTACCATCATCGGCGCGCGAGAGGCCCATGGCGTGCTGGGCCGCGACGTCCGCAGCGCCGCGAACGAGGATATGGGGCACATCGTCGACGTGATCGTCGATCGCAGCGGCACGGTTCGCGCGGCGGTGATCGATTTCGGCGGTTTCCTCGGCGTCGGCAGCCGAAAGATCGTGGTCGACTGGAAGGCCTTGCGGTTTGGTCGCGTCGCCGACAAGAGCGATGCGATCACGCTCGAATTGACCAAGGATCAGGTAAAGGCGGCGCCCGAATACAAGGAAGATTCGCCGATCGTGGTGCTGGGCGCTTCCGGCAGCCTGCAACCGCTGCAATTCGATGAGCCATAGAGCAGGCGGAGGGGATCCTGTTCGCGCGCGCACCCAAACCTCCGCCGGACCGGATTGATGGCGACGATCGGAAGCGACCGGTCGGCGGCGAACGCAACGGGCCTTTGCCACCGGCCGGCCCATCTCCCTCCGCTGAAAGCCTGCGCGGCCTCGACTGGTTCATCTTCTTTCTTGCTGACGTGCAGACCGGCTTCGGCCCGTTCGTCGCGGTTTATCTGACGACGCAGAAATGGACCCAGGCCGAGATCGGCCTCGTGCTGTCGATCGGCGGCGTCATCGGCCTGATCGGGCAGATGCCGGGCGGCGCCATTGTCGATGCCGCGCGCTCCGAGCGGCTGGTGGCCGGACTGGCGGTCGCAACCATCGGTGTCAGTGCGCTCGGCTATGCGGCGTGGCCGATCTTTCCGGTTGTCGCCGCCGCCGCAACGCTGCACGCCGCCGCGAGTTGCGTGCTGGGTCCGGCGATCGCCGCGATCAGTCTCGGCCTGGTCGGCCCGTTTGCGATCGGCGAGAGGCTCGGGCGCAACGCCCGCTTCGCTTCGCTCGGCAACGGCATCGCGGCGGCGGTGATGGGTACCTGCGGCTATCTCTTGTCCAGCCGCTCGGTCTTTCTCGTCACCTTCATGCTGGCGATCCCCGCGCTGCTGTCGCTGGCTCGAATCCGGGAAAGCGACGTCGATGCGACCCGCGCGCACGGCGCGGTTGCTCGTGAAGTCCCCGATGCCAATGCCACCAGCATCCTGCGGCTGATACGCCAGCCCGCGCTGTTGATCTTCGCCGCCAGCATTTTGCTTCTGCAGCTTGCCAACGCCGCGATGCTGCCGCTGATGGCCGGGGTGGTCACCACCCGGTCGAGCCAATGGGCGCCGGTATTGATCGCAGCCTGCATCGTCGTACCCCAGGCCATCGTGGCGTGGGCCTCGCCTTCGGTCGGTCGCAAGGCGCAGCAATGGGGGCGCCGGCCGCTGCTGCTGCTCGGCTTTGCCGCGCTCGTGATCCGCGGTCTCCTGTTCGCGGTGGCGAGAGATCCCTATGTGCTGGTCATGGTGCAGGTGTTCGATGGCATCACGGCTGCGGTGTTCAGCGTGATGGTGCCGCTGATCGTCGCCGACGTCGCGTTCGGCAGCGGGCATTTCAATCTGGCGCAGGGCATCGTCGGCACCGCGACCGGTATCGGCGCCTCGATGAGCACGGCGCTGGCCGGCTATGTCAGCGACAAGTTCGGCAGCGGCATCGCCTTTACCGGCCTGGCCGGGGTCGCGGCGCTGGGCCTTGCCATGATCTGGCTGGCGATGCCGGAAACGCGGCGTGTGCGGTGACAGGCAGGGCAACGCGTCGGCGCGCGCCTCCAACAAATTTCGGCTAATATTGCCGCCATCGGGTTAGCCGCAACCATAAAAAAAGGGAGAGATGTGATGAAGAGTTTCCGGGTCACCGAATTCAACGGCCCCTTGCAGGAAGTCGATCAACCGACCCCGCAGCCTGTGGGGACGCAGGTCCTGATCAAGGTGAAGGCCGCCGGTGTCTGCCACAGCGACCTGCACATCTGGGAAGGCGGCTACGATCTCGGCCACGGCCGCAAGCCACTTTCGCTCAAGGATCGCGGCGTGACGCTGCCGCTAACCATGGGACACGAGACCGTCGGCGAGATCGTCGCGTTCGGCCCCGAAGTGAAGGCCGGCGACAAGGGCGATCTCAAGGTCGGCGATGTCGTGCTGGTCTATCCCTGGCTCGGCTGCGGCAAGTGCGAAACATGCCTCGCGGGCGACGAGAACATGTGCGTCGTCAAGCCGAATGCGCTCGGCGTCTATTGCGACGGCGGCTATGCCGATCACATGATTGTGCCCAATCCGAAATATTTGCTCAACCTCAGGGGTCTCGATCCTGTGACTGCGGCGCCCTATGCCTGCTCCGGCGTCACCACCTATAGCGCGCTCAAGAAGGTCGAATTCGCCTTCAGCACCCCGATCGTGATTTTCGGCGCCGGCGGCCTCGGCCTGATGGCGCTGTCGCTATTGAAGGCGATGGGCGGCAAGGGGGCCATCGTGGTCGATATCGATGCGCGCAAGCGCGAGGCGGCGGAGGCCGCCGGCGCGCTGGCGACCGTCGATGGCAAGGCGCCCGACGCGTTGGCTCAACTCGGCAAAAAAGCCGACGGGCCCATCAGGGCTGTGATCGATCTGGTCGGCAACGCCGCGACCACTCAGTTGGGATTTGACTGTCTCACCAAGGGCGGCAAGCTTGTCATCGTCGGCCTGTTCGGCGGCGGCGCGCCCTGGGCACTGCCGCTGATCCCGATAAAGGCGATCACCATTCAGGGCAGCTATGTGGGCAATTTGCGGGAGACCGCGGAACTTCTCGATCTCGTTCACAGTAAAAGGGTCGCGCCGATTCCGGTGACGCCGATGCCGCTGGCCAGAGCCAACGAGACGCTGGTCGACCTGCAGAAGGGCAAACTGCTCGGCCGTGCGGTACTGACGCCGTAACGACAGCGTAGCCTACCAAAGGCGGCTCCTCGGCTTTGCCGGGGAAGCGGCAGAAGTTTGACATTTCCAGCGGTGGTTCATCCACGAAACCCGGGACTCGTGAGCCACCACGCGCACGAGAAGGCGTTTCGCGATGGACGATCAGTCCTCGTTCGCAGCGATCGATTCCATCAGAGACACCAGCTGACGCTGGACGGTCTGATCCCTGATCTTGCTATAGGCCCGCAGCAGCCTGAGGCTGAACGAACTGTCGAGGAATAGCAGGCTTTCGACTTCGCGCGCCTTGCCGTCGCCTTCGTAAAAGAACGTGACGGGCACGTCGAGCACGGTTGCGATTTGCTGGAGACGAGCGGCGCCAACCCGGTTGACGCCCTTCTCATATTTCTGGACCTGCTGAAAGCTGACGCCCAGTTTGTCACCAAGTTCAGCCTGTGAGATCCGTTGCTCCACGCGTCGTAGCCGAATCCGTTTGCCCAGTTCAATATCGGGCTTGCCGGCACTGCGCTGCTTCATCTTCTTTGCCGCTGATCTATTCATTCTCTTTATACCGTCCTTGAGTCGAAAACCCCATTAACAAACGGGGGAAAGGGAGAATCTTTATATACTGCATTAAATTAGTTCTTAAACCACGGGTATCTTGTAGGATTAAATATCTCCATGGGCTAGTTGATCCTGTGTCGCGTCCCCGGAATTTAATTGCTCCCGGGACAGCATCATAGCAAAGCATCAGTGGTATTATTCTCCCGCGCGAGCTATGGCGGAGAATTAGAATACCGTAATACCGACGCCCGTTGGCCAACTGCAATAACCGGCCACTGCGCTTCCAGACCGTTATGTTTTGCGGCACCCGAAAACCAGCTCTCCGCGGCTTGTTTCTTCAATGGCTTATTTCTCCTTGGTTCGCTTGACGGTGGTCCGACCGGTGCCGTACCACCGTTAGGTCGCGGCGATGGGCGAGCCTCAACGCGGCGGGGGCTGGATATGCCGGCCAACGGCTTGGCTTTGTTTGAGGCGTTGTCGCGCGATCATAAAGCCATTTCTCTATGCGATGCTTCGTCGAGCCGCGCGCTTCATGGCATGTCGGCGGACGAAAATCATCGCGCTGTTCGTAGGATTCCGGTCTTTGCGGCGAGGCATCTGAACTAGCAGACAGGATCGCCCCGGATCTAACCCGCACGCTCGGTTATGGAAAAAAACGCTGGTGCCTCATTCTGAACGACGATCACATTCGGTTCTTGCGGTGCTCGAGAAGTGTCGGGCCGCGCTGCTCCTCAATGCCGATCCGGAGACCGCGCAACTGCTCTCGCTCGCGATCCTCCAGCTCCGGATGAAGCTCAACCGGATTGGAGATACGGAGTTGAAGGCTTTGTGCGACGCCATGACTCAGAATGAGGCTCCCCTCGGAAACGCGCAAGGCGGGCACCGCCGTTCCCCGCCCGCCCTGAAACTCGTGAAATGAGGAGCGCAGCCTTTCGATTCCGGATAAGGGCAGGCTTCGCCAGTCCTAACCTCGCAGGCGGTTTCGCCATCGATATCGGGATTAGCGCGCGCGTGCTGCCGCGGGCGATCGGACGCCGACAGCAGCCGACCAGAATCTGTACGAAAAGTGATTGGTAAAGGGGGGTTCTCACGTCTACCACAATCGCCGAAATGGTTGACATTGAACCGCTCCCCGTATCGATAGAGCCTGCGTTTTTCAGGGCAAGTAATGTGCCGGACAAACACCGGGCCGGATGGCTGAGATTGGGTGATATCGTGGGAATCCGGCGGGTGGCGCTAGAGCGTTTTCGAGCGAAGCGGATACCGGTTCGTGTAAAGAAAACGCGTCAAAACAAGAATCTAGAGCCTCGTTCCGATTCCATTGGAACGGAAAAGGCTCCAGGGCATGAGCCGCGGGTCCTTGCGCCGGATCGACGCGTGCAGGGTTCGATCACGGCATGATTCACGACGTCTCGATTCCGGGGGCCCTGATCGCCGGTCTGGTCAGTTTCCTGTCACCTTGCGTGCTGCCGCTGGTGCCGCCCTATCTGGTCTATCTGACCGGTGCCACCATCGAACACGTCGCCAATGACGAGACGGCGGCGGCCTCGCGGCGCGCGGTGATGATGTCGGCCGTGATGTTCGTGCTGGGATTTTCGACGGTGTTCGTCGCGCTCGGCGCCAGCGCTTCGCTGATCGGCACGCTGATCCGTGCCTGGTCGGCGCAGCTCTCGATCGCCGCCGGCATCGCCATCGTCATCATGGGCCTGCATTTCCTCGGCCTGACGCGGATCGGGCTGTTGATGCGCGAGGGACGGCTGACCGCGCCGAAGCCGGTGGGTCTCTGGGGCGCTTACGTGATGGGGCTTGCGTTTGCGTTCGGCTGGACGCCGTGCATCGGGCCCATCCTCGCGGCGATCCTGTCGGTCGCGGCGGCCGAAGCCACGGTGACGAAGGGGGCCGTCCTGCTCGCGGTCTATTCCGCGGGTCTTGGAATCCCGTTCCTGCTTGCGGCCCTGATGGTCGAACAGTTTTCCTCATTGTTCGCCCGGATGAAGCGGCATCTCGCCAATGTCGAGCGCGCCATGGGCGTGCTGATGGTCCTCACCGGCGTCGCCTTTCTGACCGGCGCCGTCTCCAATGCCAGCATCTGGCTGCTGGAAGCTTTTCCGTCGCTGCAGAATTTCGGCTGATTTAGGCCGCATCCTGGGAGACGGCGCATGAAACGACCTTCGTCGTTGGTAGGACGTCTGTTTTGCGCTCATCAACCCGGCGTAGTTCATGGTTTCGCCGTCCAAAATGAAGGCCGCGCCTGCTTGAGGCGCCCGCCAATACGAACAGGTGCGATCCTCAACGCAAGACCGGTGGCGTCATTTGTTTCGACGGCGACGCCGCACATCGTTGCCGGTCCGGTTGCAGCTTCGAAACGGCCGGCCGGGATCCCCGTGGTGAACCGCCGTAGCGGCTCGTCCGCTTGCATTCCCACAACGGAGTCATAGTCTCCGGTCATGCCCACATCTGTAATGAAGGCCGTACCTCCACGGAGAATCTGATAGTCGGCACTCGGCGTATGGGTATGTGTGCCCGCGACGAGGCTGGCGCGGCCGTCACAAAACCGACCTGCCGCTTGCTTCTCTCCGGTCGCCTCGCAATGGAAATCGACAATGATGGCGTGAATCGTATCGCCCAGCATCGGTGAAGTTGTCGTGAGCTCCCGGTCGATACGCCCAAATGGATCCTCGGTGGGCTCCATGAAGAGCCGCCCGAGCGCATTTATCACCAACACACGTTTTCCGTTTTTGGCGTTAAGAACTGCCGCACCGTTTCCTGGCGCGCCGTCAATGTAATTGATCGGTCGTATCAGCCGCGGGACTCTTTCGATCAGACCGAGGGCCTCCTTACGATTCCACGAATGGTTTCCGAGCGTCACCACGTCCGCGCCGGCCGTGATGATTTTCTCATAGGCCTCTTCGGTAATTCCGAAACCTGTGCTCGCAGCGTTCTCACCATTAACCAAAGCAAAGTCGACCTTCCAATCGGCGATCACCTTGGGAAGGTGCGTCAAGATCGCATCCAGGCCCGAATTTCCAACAACATCACCGATAAAGAGAATCCGCACAGCCTATCTCCATCATGCGCCAAGCCCGAGGACCAAAGCGCGCGGGTCGCGGGCCAGACGGCACCGCGCGGCAGCAAATAGACGGTGGCCTCGCCGCCGATCTGGATATGCGCTGCGCTCGATCGGCAGCGATCCGAAACCGCGCCGGACCGGCTTCGTGACCAGCGAGTCGATGGCCTCGGTCCGGATCAGCCGTATTCGCGTTGCGCCAGCGGGTTCCATCAGGTCGATGGAACCGGCTATCGCGCCCCATAGAGATTGCTTTCGGTGATGGCGGCGTAGACCATGGTGCGCAATTCGCGCCGCACCGGGTAAGCGCTCGACGGCAGCACCTGGGTCATGAAGATCGTGATCAACTCCTCGGCGGGGTCGATCCAGAACGTCGTTGTCGCGGCGCCGCCCCAGGCATATTCGCCGGGGCTGCCCGGAATGAGCGCTTTGGCGGGATCCATCGTGACCGAGAAGCCGAGACCGAAGCCGATCCCGTTATAGGCAGCCTCGCTGTACAGCGAGCGCGACATTTCCGGCAGCTCGCGCCCGCCCGGAAGATGATTTGACGTCATCAGCGCCAGTGTCTTTGGTCCCAGGAGCCGGACGCCGTCGAGTTCGCCGCCATTGAGCAATGCGCGGCAGAAGGTGAGATAGTCGGTCACCGTCGAACACAATCCGCCGCCGCCGGAGATCAACGATGGCGGGGCCAGGAAAGTGCTGGTGGTCGGATCGTCCTGCAATTTCATGCGGTCGGCCGCATCGGCGCTCGGATCGGCGGAATAACAGGCGGCCAATCGATGGGCCTTGTCGGCAGGAACGTAGAAGTCGGTATCGCTCATGCCGAGCGGATCGAGGATGCGTTGTTTCAGAAACCGCTCGAATGGCATGCCGCTGATCTTTTCGACGAGATAGCCAACCACATCGGTGGAAACGGAGTAGTTCCAGCCCTCGCCCGGCGAGAACTCCAGCGGGAGCCTGCTGAGTCCCTCGATCATGGTCTGCATCGTCCCGGCTTTTTCCACCTCGCCAATCTTTTCTCCGCGATAGGCGGCGTCGACATTCGTGCGCTGCTGGAAACCGTAGGTGAGACCCGAGGTGTGACGCAGCAGGTCCACGATCAGCATCGGGCGGGATGTGGGGCGGGTGATGAATGCCGGCGCGACGCCTGCGACGAAGACACCGAGGTCTTTCCAGGCGGGAATGTATTTATGAACCGGCTCGTCCAGCGCGACGCGGCCTTCCTCGAACAACATCATGAAGGCCACCGAGGTAATCGGCTTGGTCATGGAATAGATACGATAGATGGTGTCGTCCTTGACCGGAACCTGGCGTTCGATATCGGCGAAGCCCTGGATAGCGTTGTGCACCACCTTGCCGCGGCGATAGACCAGGAGTTGAGTTCCGGGAAAACGGCCGGCATCGACGTAGCGCCGCTTCAGGTGGGCGTCGAGGCGGGCAAGGGCGGACCTGGACATCCCGGCGGATTCTGGCGAGGCAGAAACGGGGACAAGCATCGGGAACAAATCTCCGCAGGCTGTCGAGGTATTCCTGATAGCCGAAAAGCAATAGCCGAAAAGCAGGCCTCGTTCCAACCCAACACGCCGACCCCGGCACCCACTTGAATGCTTACCTCGGCACGCCGTCCGGTGTAGGCTTGCCGACATAAAATCGCCAGCCCCCCAGGACAACGTCAATGCCCCAGTTCGACGACGCCGAGCTCACCGCCGCTGTGATCCGCAGCTTCGGGGAGACGCCGGACCCGCGTGTCAAATTCCTGCTGGAAGAACTGGTAAAGTCGCTGCACGATTATGTTCGCAAGACCGACCTGACCTTCGACGAATGGGGTTACGCCATCGATTTCCTGACCCGGGCAGGGCAGAAATGCACGTCGACCCGCCAGGAATTCATCCTGCTGTCGGACGTGCTCGGGGTTTCGATGCTGGTCGATGCGGTCAATCATCGCCAGCGTGACGGCGCCACCGAGACCACGGTGCTCGGCCCGTTCTATGTCGGCGAGCACAAGCCAACGCCGCACGGCACCGACATCTCCGCCGAACTGCCGGGCGAGCGGATGTTCGTGCAAAGCCGGGTCACCGATCTCGATGGCAAGCCGCTCGCCGGCGTTCGCGTTGACGTGTGGCATGCCGATGGCGACGGCTACTATGATTCGCAACGGCCGGACTACGAGACCTCAGGTCCGTCATCGCGGGCGCGGTTCGTCACGGATGCCGACGGCAAGTTCTTCTTCCGCACCATTTTGCCTTGCAGCTATCCGATTCCGACCGACGGTCCGGCCGGTGAAATGATCCTGCAGACGCGACGTCATCCGATGCGGCCGGCGCATGTGCACTTCCTCGTCAACGCCAAGGGCTACGAGCCGCTGATTACCCACGTCTTCATGGACGGCGACAAATATCTCGATTCCGACGTGGTGTTCGGCGTCAAGGACAACCTGATTTCGAAGGTCGAGCGACGCACCGACGCCACAATGCCGGACGGCAAGCCGGCAAAGGCGCCGTGGCATCTGATGACGTACGAGTTCCACATGAAGCCGGGCGCGGGCGTGGCGCCGCAGCCGCTCGGCGTCAAGCCGGGCGAAGCCGCTTGAGCGCGAAGGCGACGCCGCAGATGATGTCATTTATGGTGCAGCCGGTTCGGCAGGACGTGTGAACCCGCGCGATGATGTATCTCGACACCCCGCCAAAACTCGTTGAGGCCGAAATCTTCTCGGCAATGCCCGATTGCTTTCGGCGCAAGGGTGTACGCACCGACTGGGCCGATGCCAACCGGCCGGGCGAGGCGGTCGACGGCTTCATCGAGGGACCGTCTTTCGACGCGGACGGCAATCTCTACATCGTCGATATTCCGTTTGGACGGATTTTCAGGATCGCGCCCGACAAGACATGGTCGCTCGTGGTCGAATATGAGGGCTGGCCGAACGGCCTCAAGATCGGCAAGGACGGCCGCATTCTGGTGGCCGACTATATGCATGGCATCATGCAGCTCGACGTCAAGGCGGGCTGCATGCGGCCGGTGCTGACCTCGCGTAATTCTGAATCCTTTCGCGGCTGCAACGATCTGCACATTGCCGCCAATGGCGATATCTATTTCACCGACCAGGGTCAGACCGGCCTGCACGATCCGACCGGGCGTGTTTACCGGCTGACGACCAGCGGCCGGCTCGACTGCCTGATCGATACCGGCATCAGTCCGAATGGCCTGGTGCTCGATCGCGCGGAAGCGACCCTGTTCGTGGCGATGACACGCGACAATGCGGTGTGGCGATTGCCGTTCATGAAGGACGGCAGCGTTTCCAAGGTCGGCCGCTTCTGCTCGACCTTCGGCACCGCCGGCCCCGACGGCCTGACCATGGACCAGGCCGGGCGCCTGTTCGTCGCTCACGCCTCGCTCGGCCATGTGTTCGTGTTCGCGCCCAACGGCGAACTCATCGCGCGGATCAAGTCTTGCGCCGGGCCAGCCTGTACCAATGTCGCGATCGGCAGCCATGGCGACCGTCTCTATATTACGGAATCGTCGACCGGCTCGGTCATGGTCGCCGACATCAACGAAAAATCGCTGCGCAAGGCGTAAGCGGCAAGCAACCCGATACTCCATGGACTGAGATCACTATGAGACAGCGAAAATTCGGCAGCGTCGGCGACGTGTCCGTGATCGGACAGGGCACCTGGTATCTCGATCGCGGCGATCGCAAGGGCGCGGTTGCGGCACTCCGCCATGGCATCGATCTCGGCATGACCCATATCGACACCGCCGAGATGTATGGCGAGGCAGAACCGGTGATCGCGGAAGCGATCGTTGCCAGACGCGATGAGGTGTTCCTGGTCTCGAAGGTGTTGCCGAGCAACGCCTCGCGCCGCGGCACCGTCTCTGCCTGCGAGCGCTCGTTGTCACGGCTGAAGACCGACTACCTCGACTGTTATCTGCTGCACTGGCGTGGCTCCCATCCGCTGGCCGATACGGTCGCGGCATTCGAGGAACTGGTGCGCGCCGGAAAGATCAGGAGCTGGGGGGTCAGCAACTTCGACGTTGACGATCTCAACGAACTGAAGGCGGTTTCCGGCCAGGGCAACATTGCCTGCAACCAGGTGCTCTATCATCTGCAGGAGCGCGCGATCGAGCACGCGGTCATCCCCTGGTGCAAAGAGAACGGCGTCGCGGTGGTCGCCTATTCACCGTTCGGCCACAATGAGTTTCCGCAACCGCGCAGCGGACCGGGAAAGGTACTACAGAAGATCGCGGACGCGCACGGTGTCACGCCACGTCAGGTCGCGCTCGGTTTCCTGACGCGGGATCAATCCGTATTCGCGATTCCAAAAGCCGCGTCATTGGAACACGCCGCCGACAATGCGGCAGCCGGAAAATTGAACCTGAGCGACAGCGATCTGGCCGCGCTCGACAAGGCGTTCCCGCTTGGCCCGAAACCGTCGAGTCTGCCGATGTTGTAGCGCGCCTTGTTGTAGCGCGATCTGGGCACCCGCAGAAACGCGGATTTTAACAAAACTGTTGCAGCGGCGAGTTGCTGTCGGCAATCGCGCATATCCGCTGCCTGTTTTCGGTCCTTGTCGATCGGCTGCCTTTGTCGTTTGTTGGGTTCTCGCCCGATTCGATCACTTTCCCCGAGTCTGCTCCGTGACCCCGCCATCTGCCGCAGCCGCCAGGCTGGACCGCGTTCCCGTGCCTTCATCCCACAAGTTCTCGCCCGCGAGAAAGCCGGGCCCGCCCGCCGCGCCGGCGCGCGCGGACCGGCCGTTTCGGGGCATCACGCTGATCCTGGCCTCGACGGTATTTCTCGGAACTTCCGACGTGACGGCGAAATATCTGTCGGCGACGTTGCCGTCGATCGAGATCGCATGGCTTCGTTTCCTGGTGTTCGGCCTGATCATGATTCCCGCGATGGTGCCTGGATCGCCGCTTTATGCGATGCAGACCACGCGCCCCGCCTTTCAGTTGTTGCGGGGCGTCGCGCTGGTGGGTTCGTCGCTGTTATTCATCACCGGCTTGGGGTTCCTCCCGATCGCGGAGGCGTCCGCGACCGGCTTCGTGTCGCCGTTGTTCGTCACGGCGCTCTCGATCGTGTTTCTCGGCGAGAGCGTCGGCCTGCGCCGCTGGCTCGCGACCGCGGTCGGCCTGATCGGCGTGCTGATCATCCTGCGGCCGGGCTCGAGCGCCTTCCATCCTGCGGCGTTATTCCCGATCGTCTCGGCATTTGCCTGGGCCTGCACGCTGGTCATGACGCGGATGATGAGCGGCAGCGAGCGCGCGATCACCACCATGACCTATTCGTCGATTTCCGGCGTCTTCATTCTGTCCGCGCTGGTGCCGCTGGTATGGGTCGCGCCCGGCTGGCACGGCGTGCTGTTCGGAATCCTGATCGGCGTCGCCTCGACCGCGGGGCAGTGGATCGTGGTGCTGGCGTTCCGCTATGCGGATGCCTCGGTGCTGGCGCCGTTTTCCTACATCCAACTGCTGTGGGTCAGCGTGTTCGGTTTCCTCCTTTTCGGCGAGGTGCCCGACGTCTGGACCGTGACCGGCGCCGCTTTCATCGTCGCCTG
>JAGXAF010000284.1 GCA_018971675.1 Bradyrhizobium sp. | reverse complement strand
TAGTCGTCAGCGCCGAGATCGAGCGCCTGGACCTTTCCGGCCTCGTCGTCGCGGCTCGACAGCACCACGATCGGCACGCCGTCGTTGCGGCCGCGGATCATCCGCAGCAGTTCGTGGCCCTTGATATCCGGTAGGCCGAGATCGAGAATGATCAGCGCGGGACCCTGCGTCAGCAATTCCAGTGCGACCTTGCCGCTGGGCGCCTCGAGGATTTCATAACCTTGCGTGCTCAAGCCCATCCGCAGCAATTTGCGGATCGGCGGCTCATCGTCGATGACCAGAACCTTGACCGGCGCGGCGCTCATGCTGCGGTGTCCAGCACATGGGTCTCGGCCGGAACCGGCAGCCTGATCGTCAGCACCGCGCCACTGCGATCACCGCGGTTGGACGCCGAAATGGTGCCATGCATCGCCTCAACAAAGCCGCGCGAGATCGCGAGCCCGAGGCCGGTGCCGGGGCGGACATGGTCGCCCTTCTGGGCACGGTAGAACTTGTCGAACACGCTTTCGAGCTCCGTCGGCGGGATGCCGCCGCCCTCATCGACGATCTGGAGCGCGACCGAGGTTTTGTCCCGCTGGCTCCGGATCGAGATCGTGGTGCCAGCGGGGGAATATTTCGCCGCGTTGTCCAGCAGATTGAACAGAACCTGCTCGAACAACACGGCGTCCAGCTCCAGCATCGGCAGGTCGGAGGCCAATTCGAGCGATATGCTGTGATGCGCCAGGATCTTGCTGGCGCGCCGCAAGACGCTGCCGATGATCTCGCCAACGTCCTGGCGCATCGCGTTCGGCACGATCGCACCCGATTCCAGCCTGGTCATATCGAGTAAATTGGCGATGAAACGGTTGAGCCGCTCGGACTCGTCGATCACGGTCGCGAGCAGATCGCGCTTCTCGGTCTCCGAAAGGCCGCTTCCGAGGTCGCGCATGGTGCTGGCGGCGCCGAGCACCGAGGCCAACGGCGTCTTGAGGTCGTGCGATATCGAGGTCAACAGCGCCGAGCGCAGCCGTTCGGATTCGACCGTGCGCTTGACCCGGTCCATGTCCTCGACCAGCAGCACGCGTTCGATCGCGAGCGCGCCCTGATCCACCAGCGCGTCGAGCAGGCGGCGCTGGTCCGGCGTCAGCAGCGGCCCGGTCCTGTCATCGTCGATCCCGATCACCCCGATCGCGCCGCGGCCGGTCCGCATCGGCAGGAACAGCCGCTTGGCACCCGGCAGCGTGTCCGACCCGCGCCCGGCGGTGCGATCGTTGCCCCAGGCCCAGTTCGCGGCGGCAAGATCGGCGTCGTCGAGTTGATCTTCCGGCGGGTAACCGGTCTTGACGGTCAGCACGCCGTCCTCGGGGAGCAACAGCACCACCCTCACCTTCAGCATCAGCGCGATCTGGTAGGCCGTTGCCCACAGCACGTCGTCGAGCGTCGCGGTGCCCGCCAGTTTGCGGCTGAAGGCATACAGCGATTCCGTGGTGCGAACCCGGCTGGTCGCGGTCATCGCCTGGGTGCGGACCCGCGCCGCGACGTTGGAGACCAGGATCGCTATCACCATGAAGAAGAAGAACGCCGCAATGTTGGTCGGGTCGGTGATGGTGAACGTGTAGATCGGTGGCAGGAAGAAGAAATTATAGCAGAGCGAAGCAGCGACGCTGGCGAACAGCGACGGCCCGAGGCCGAAGCGAACCGCGACGCTGACAACGGCGGTCAGGAACACGAGATCGACGTTCTCGACGCCGAAGATCGGCCGGATCAGCTCGGCGGCCCCGAGGCCGACGGCTGTGATCGCAAGTGCCATCAGATACGGCCTGGGATCGAACGGCGCCGGCCGCGTCGCGGTCTGCACCGCCGATTTGGCGGCAGGTTCGGCGGGCAACTCGTCGCCGGCGATCACATTGACGCTGATATTGCCGGCGCGGCGCACCAGATCATGGGCCACCGAGCCGCGCGTGATCTCGAACCACCACGAGCGCGTCGCCTTGCCGATGATGATCTGGGTGACGTTGTTGGCTTGCGCGTAACCGATCAGATCGTCGGCAATACGTCGGCCGACGCCTGGAATGGTCACCGCTTCGCCGCCGAGCGCTTCGGCGAGCCTCAGCGTATCGGCCAGCCGATCGCGCTGCTCCTCGCTCAATTGCAGGCTTCGCCGCGTCTCGATGCTGACGGCCGTCCACGGCGCATGCAGCCGGTCCGCCAGCCGCTTGGTGTAGCGCACCAGCCCAGCCGCGCGCGAGTCCTCGTTGAGGCAAACCAGAATACGTTCGCCCGCGGCCCATGGCCCGGCGATCGCATTCGCCTGCATGTGAGTGAGCAACTGCTCGTCGACGCGCTCGGCGGTGCGACGCAACGCCAGCTCGCGCAGCGCGGTCAGATTGCCGGGCGAGAAATAATGCTCCAGCGCGCGCTCCGCCTGTTTTGGAACGTAGACCTTGCCCTCCTTCAGCCGCGCGATCAGGTCGTCCGGGGTCAGGTCGATCAGCTCGATCGCGTCGGCGCGGTCGAACACCGAATCCGGCACCGTTTCCCGCACCCGTACATGGGTGATCTGGGCGACGACGTCGTTGAGGCTTTCGATGTGCTGGATATTGACCGCGGTATAAACGTCAATTCCGCGCGACAGCAGCTCCTCGACATCGAGATAGCGCTTGGGGTGACGGCTGCCGGGAGCGTTGCTGTGGGCGAGTTCATCGACCAGTGCGATCTGCGGGCGGCGCGCGATCAGCGCATCGAGGTCCATCTCCTCCAGGATCTGGTCCTTATAGCTGACGCGCTTGCGCGGGACGATTTCAAGCCCCTGCAGCAACGCCTCGGTCTCGGTCCGGCCGTGAGTCTCGACCGCACCGATCACGACATCGACGCCGGCCTTTCGCCTGGCGTGCGCACTCTGCAGCATCTCCCAGGTCTTGCCGACGCCGGGGGCCGCGCCGACAAAGATCTTGAGCCGCCCGGCGGTGTCGTTCTCGCGACGGGCAGTCTCCAGCAACGCATCCGGCGAAGGTCGTTTATCGGGGTCGCGGCGCTGATCAACCATGCCGCATTATAGTCCCGGGTCCCGACAGGGCATAGCCGCGCTATTTTGGGGTAGCCGCATCCAGCGCCAGGTTGAGCGCCAGAACGTTAACGCGGGGCTCACCCAGAAATCCGGCGAGGCGGCCTTCGGTCTGGTCGGCGACCAATTGGCGAACCTGCTCTTCCGGCATGTTGCGCACTCTGGCAATTCGCGGCGCCTGGAAAAGGGCCGCTTCCGGCGAGATGTCAGGATCGAGGCCGCTGGCCGACGTCGTTACCAGGTCGACCGGAACGGGCATCGAGGGATTCTCGGCCTTCAACTTGTCAACGTCCTGCTTGATCCGGTCGGCCAGCGCCTTGCTGGTGGGGCCGAGGTTGGAGCCGCCTGAATTTGCCGCGTTGTAGGGCGCCGGCACGGTCTTGGTGGCATCATTCGGGTCCGCCGCGGTCGTCGCAGAGGGCCGGCCGTGGAAATATTTGTCGCTTCTGAACTCCTGCCCGATCAGCGCGGAGCCCACGACCTTGCCACCCCTTTCGATCAAGCTGCCTTCGGCCTGCCGGGGAAAGACCACGCCGGCTATGGCTGTGATTGCCAGCGGATAGGCCAGACCCGTGATCAAAGTGAGCGCCAGCAGCAGGATGATGGCGGGACGGATTTCTTTCAACATGACGCTTCTCCTA
>JAGXAF010000283.1 GCA_018971675.1 Bradyrhizobium sp. | reverse complement strand
TGGTTTTTAGTCCCTCAAAAACAGCTTGACAGCAATTTGGTGATTTGCCCGTCGTGTTGATTTGTCGCAGCAATCGCGATTGCGATCGAGCGCAAATCAGTTGCTCTTGCACGAGGTCTCGTACCCGCAAAGAGGGCGTATCGCGATCGTCACGGACGTTGGATACGAGATGCGATGGACGCAAGCCGCGCGGGCAGACGAACCGCGCGGGTGCGTACGGCGAAGTCGTGTGGTTCTGACGCCCCGACGCTGGCGTCAAGTTCTTAAGAAGCTAACGCTTCTCAGGGATGACGGTGACAACAAAGCCCGGTCACCGGGAAGAGCTCGAAGGAAACCGTAAAACCATTGCGCAGGGAAGGCCGGATTGCCTCCGCTGAACCTGTATGCTCGTGTGCGTCTTTTGCGCATGCCTTGCACGCGAGACCGCGGGTGCAGCGCGCACCCGGCTTTCCCTGCGCCTCTTCCTTGAAGAGCGCGAAGCTTGATTTGCAAAACTCGGGCGCATCGGGTCGCGAGAAAGCCAGGTCATGTCTTACTATTTGAAATCAGAATCGTCATTCCGGATCGCGCTCTTGCGCGAGTCCGGAATCCATAACCCCTGTGGTGATGTTTCTGTGAAACGCCGGTTGGTGCTGAACAACGACACAGGGCGTATGGATTCCGGGCCTGCGCTTCGCGCATCCCGGAACGACAGGCGAAAAAAGCTCCGCCCGGCGGGGGGACAGCCGGACGGAGCCTTGGTTGTCCGGTCACCGCTGCAGCAATCCGGACAATCAGTTCAGGCAATCGATTCATCTACGCGCGAGTCGCTCAGGCGCGGACTTAATAGATCACCTGAACAACGCGGCGTGCGCGCGGTTCGACCAGGATGGTGCGACCGTTCACGACCGAGTAGCGATAGGGGGTTATTCCGAATGTCTGCGGCACGTCGTAAAAGGTCACGCCGGTTTCCGGCAGCACGGTGCCAACTTCCACCCGCTCCGGAACGGTGAATTCAGGGACGTGCTCTCGAATAACGTATTGTTGGAACGCAGGCCGCTGGTTGGCCGCGATACCGCCATCGGCGTCGACCGCCACCGGCGCGCTCCGCGCCAGGCCTGTCGTCACTTGGCTCTGCGCTTTCGCTGCGATCGGTGCGCTGATCGCGCCGGCGATCGCGACAACGGCAAGCAGTTTGTTCCGCATGATGAACTCCTTTGCGGTGAGGGTCGCAGGCTTTCGCCGGCGAGCAATTCCACCCAATTCATCACGCGCGTCATCGTTCCCGGAACTTTCCGCTTCGTGACGCGGTCATTTGCGGCAATTCATCCGGCGCAATGGAACCTGTTGAAGCGAAAAGCGTCTTCTATTCTGGAACCCTGCCAGCGGGTAAGTTGCCGCCTTCGATTCGATTTCCACAGATGCGCCGGAGACTTTCGATGACGATCACCGCCGTGCAAATTCCTGCCATTGTCGCCCTGTTTGCGGGCGTCCTGATCCTGATCATGCCGCGATTTCTCAGCTTCATTGTCGCGATCTATCTGATCCTGGTCGGCCTGCATGGCCTTGGCCTGTTCCGCTCCCTTCACATGTAGCGGGGAAGCGCGGGTTTCGCGCCTTGCATGGAACCGCTCAAAGTGGTGTAAGGCGCCAACCCCCCTCTTTCGCGGATTATTTGCAGGTCATGGCCAAAGCCGTAGCGAAGACGAAGAAGAAAACTGCAGCGAAATCAAAAGTATCGACGGCGGCCCGGGCCAAGGCCGCGCCGACGGCGGCCGCCCGCAAGGCGCTGAAGAAGAGTTCAGCCAAGCCGGCTCCGAAACCTGCCGTCAAGATTGGTGCCAAGACTGGTGCTAAGACTGGGGCCAAGGTTGCGGCAAAGCCGGCCGCCAAGGTTACAGCAATACCTTCCGGGAAATGGGTGTTCACCTTTGGTGACGGCAAGGCCGAAGGCAAGGCCGGCCTGCGCGATCTCCTGGGCGGCAAGGGCGCCAATCTCGCCGAGATGGCCACTCTCGGCCTGCCGGTGCCTCCCGGATTCACCATTCCAACTTCGGTCTGCACCTATTTCTACGCGCACGATAAAACCTATCCGGCGACCCTGAAGGATCAGGTTGAGAAAGCGCTGGAGCATGTCGGCAAGGTCGCCGGCAAGACGTTCGGCGATCCCAAAAATCCGTTGCTGGTCTCGGTGCGTTCGGGGGGCCGCGCCTCGATGCCGGGCATGATGGATACCGTGCTCAATCTCGGGCTCAACGACAGGACGGTGGAAGCGCTTGCCGAAATGTCGGGCGACCGGCGCTTTGCCTATGACAGCTACCGCCGCTTCATCACCATGTATTCCGATGTCGTGCTCGGCTTCGAGCATCATCATTTCGAGGACATCCTCGACACTTTCAAGGACAGCCAGGGCTACTCGCTCGATACCGATCTGACCGGCGACGACTGGGTCGATCTGGTCGGCCGCTACAAGGATGTGGTGGCGCGCGAGACCGGCAAGGACTTTCCGCAGGATCCGCACGACCAGTTGTGGGGTGCGATCGGGGCGGTGTTTTCGTCCTGGATGAACGCGCGCGCGGTGACCTACCGCCGGCTGCATGACATCCCCGAATCCTGGGGTACCGCGGTCAATGTGCAGGCGATGGTGTTCGGCAATATGGGCGAGACCTCGGCGACCGGGGTTGCGTTCACGCGCAATCCATCGACCGGCGAAAGCAAGCTGTACGGCGAATTCCTGATCAACGCGCAGGGCGAGGACGTTGTGGCGGGTATCCGCACGCCGCAGGACATCACTGAATACGCGCGCAAGGAATCCGGCTCCGACAAGGCATCGATGGAAACCGCGATGCCCGAGGCGTTTGCGGAACTGACGCGGATCTACACGCTGCTCGAAAAGCATTACCGCGATATGCAGGACATGGAATTCACGGTCGAGCAGGGCAAGTTGTGGATGTTGCAGACCCGCAGCGGCAAGCGCACCGCCAAGGCGGCGCTTCGCATCGCGGTCGAACTCGCCAATGAAGGCCTGATTTCGAAAAGGGATGCGGTGTCGCGGATCGATCCGGCTTCGCTCGACCAGTTGCTGCATCCGACCATCGATCCCGCGGCCAAGCGCGACGTGATCGCCACCGGCCTGCCGGCCTCTCCCGGCGCCGCCGCTGGCGAAATCGTGTTTTCGTCGGACGAGGCCACGAAATTGCACGCCGACGGACGTAAGGTGATCCTGGTCCGGATCGAGACCAGTCCTGAAGACATCCATGGCATGCATGCGGCCGAAGGCATCCTGACCACGCGCGGCGGCATGACCTCGCACGCCGCCGTGGTGGCGCGCGGCATGGGCAAGCCCTGCGTCTCCGGCTGCGGCACCATCCGGGTCGATTACGGCCGCGGCACCATGAGCATCGGCTCGCGCACCTTCAAGGCCGGCGACGTCATCACCATCGACGGCTCGGTCGGTCAGGTGCTGGCCGGACGGATGCCGATGATCGAGCCGGAACTGTCGGGCGAATTCGGCACGCTGATGGGCTGGGCCGACCAGGTCCGCAAGCTCGGCGTTCGAGTCAATGCCGATACGCCGGAGGATGCGCGCAGCGCGATCAAGTTCGGCGGCGAGGGCATCGGGCTGTGCCGCACCGAGCACATGTTCTTCGAGGAAACCCGCATCCGTACCGTGCGCGAGATGATCCTCGCCGAGGATGAGCAGGCGCG
>JAGXAF010000049.1 GCA_018971675.1 Bradyrhizobium sp. | reverse complement strand
GTCACTTCGACCAGCGCCACGCCCGAATTATGCGTACCCGGCCCTGCCAACCCCGCGAGATAGACCGTCTCGCCACGCGTCAGTCTTTCGCGGACCTTTGCAATCCGCTGGTTGGCAAAATCCGAACCGAGCTGGTGGAAGCCCGCGGCAGCCATGGCTCGGGCTGCGAGCCAGCGTGCCGCGCGAAATCCGGCCGCGCCGAGCCGAGGGTGTCGCGGGCCAATTCGTTTCTTCGGTTCCAACCGGAGGGCCTTCGAAAATCCTGATGCTGTCAGGCATCAATCACAAATGGCGGCGTCCAACAATGCCGTTGGTCCGGTGCAATAAGCATTGTCTCACGGGCGAAATAGCCACGGGGCCATTGAAGCTGCGCGCGGCGCGACGATCAGCCTGCGCTGAGCCGCACCCCGGCACGAAGGAATTTCTGCGGATCGACCGCTTCGCCATCGATCCGTGTTTCATAGTGCAGATGTGGACCGGTCGATCGGCCGGTCGAGCCGACGGTGCCGATCACCTGTCCGATCTTGATGGGATCGCCGACCTTGACGTCGATCTCCGACAGATGGCCGTAGCGCGTCGACAGTCCGTTGCCGTGATCGATCTCGACCATGCGACCGTAGCCGCCGGCCCATCCGGCGGATGCTACCTTGCCGTTGGCGGTGGCGCGCACGGGATCGCCCATCGCGGCGCGGAAGTCGAGGCCGGTGTGCATCGCGGGGCGACCGAGGAACGGATCGCTGCGAATGCCGAAGCCGGAGGTGAATTCGACTTCGCCGACCACCGGTTTGCGATAGGGCACCAGCGCCAGCGTCCGGCTCAGCCGGTCGACCTGGGCGCGGGTGACGTTGATGCGATAGAGCTGGCGCTCGAACGGTCCGGCGTTGGCTGGCAGTTTGACCGGAATGAAGGGACCGCCCATGCCGGCGCGGGGCGTCGCGGCTTCCAGTTGCGCCATGTTGAGGCCGAGATCGGAGAACACGCCGCGCATGCGGCGCAGGCGCGATTCCATGCTGTCTTCGGCCGAGTTGAGCGTCGCGAGCTGGCGGCTCTCGATCTTGTCGAGCGAACTGTCCAGTCGACCGAGAACGTCATCGACGGCGCCGGCCTTGGCAAACCTGGTGGCGGGCGGGTCGACGTTCGCGGGCGCGCGCGATTCCAGCCTTGCCTCGCGATCCGGCGGCGCCACAAAAATAACCGTGTCGCTGATCGGCGAGGGCTTCGGTATTCCTGCGGATGGCATGTCATTCGCGGCGGCTCCGCCGCGCGCCGGCGGCCGGATCGATCCGGTGATGTCGGACATCGCGCCAAGTGCGGTCGCGTGGGATTCCAGCGTCGCCTCGCGCCGCATGATCTGGTCGAGCTTCTTGTCGAACTGTTCCTGGTCGAGCAATTGCCTGCTGGTCGTGCGATCGACCTTGGCGCGCAACTCGGCGATGCGATCCTCATAGGCATATTGCATTTGGGCCTGCCGCGCGATCAACCGCGTCAGCACGTCGTCGCGGAAGGTAAAGTAGGTCGCGGTCGCTGCTGACCACATCCCGAGCAGGACCACCGTGCCGACGACGATCCAGAACACGACGGGACCGAAACGCACCTGCTTGCCGGCATGGACGAGGGTATAGCCGCCCTTTGTGAGAGCGGCAGCGGCGGGGGCCTGGCTCACCGACGGGCGACGCGCCGGTGCTCTGCCATGATCATGTGGGCGATGATGTTGAGGATACTCGGAATGATGACCGGTACGGTACGACATCGGCACTCCCGCGCCGGTCGGAGACGAGTTCCCTACGGCTGAATTGGCGGGGGCGATTTGACCTTGTCATGGTTAATTTTCAGGAAACGGCCTCCGATCAGGAGTTTCGGGCTGCGGCGAGCACCTCATCGGCATGGCCATCCACCTTGACGTTGCGCCATATTCGGATGATCCGGCCATCCGCCCCGATCAGAACCGTGGTCCGAGTTATTCCAAGGAAGGTTCTGCCGTACATCGATTTTTCGCCCCAGACCCCGTAGGCTTCGAGCATCTTGTGCTGCTCGTCCGAGGCGAGAGGAACGGACAGGTGATGCTTGTTCCGAAAGGCCTCCTGGGTCCGTGGCGGATCAGCGGAGACTCCGAGAACCGCGGTCCGGCTCTCGGCGAAGGCCCGCGACAGGCGCGTGAAATCGATGGCTTCCCTGGTGCAGCCCGGCGTGTCCGCGCGGGGATAGAAGAACAGCACCAGTTTCTGGCCGGCGAAATCCGACAGCGAGACCGATGCGCCGCCGTCGCGAGGCAAGCGGAACGCCGGCGCCGTTGTTCCCTCGGCAAGACCGGAGTGAGTCGTGGCCGGGACCGCCGCGCGTCGCGACGCTGCAAGAGCCCTTGCGGGTTTAGTGGCCGCGGCTTTCGATCTTGCCGCGGTGCTTGACGGGTGCGATTTTAACGGTTTGGACGCACCCTGGTGCGATGCTTTGGCAGCGGAGCGTTTTCCGATGTTGCCGGACGATTTGGCGGCCACTTTCTTCGATCGGGCGCCGGAAGCCCGGCCGACGGTCGCTTTGGAGGATTTCTTAGAGGTTTTCTTTTGGGTTTTCTTGGACATACGCCTTCCTTTCGTCGCTTTCGACCGTTCAATCATCAGGGTATTGCAGGAGGTGTCCTGACGAGGTCGAGTCGAGTAGGCCGCTGGGCAAGTCTGATGGCCCCGGGGTAAAGTTACAAGAATTCGACGCACAGCACCCGTCCGCTCGTTGAATGTGCTCCTTGAATGGGTTTCTTGAGCGTTTCTTGGGCCGGCTTACGGGTAGCAGTATCAATCGAGGGATTGGCAGCGATGCCGACACGGGAGCGCGCGTTAAATACCGACGAGCGCGATCCTGACGGCGATCAATCTAACAAGCAGCGCCGGCACCGAGAGGCAATGCCAAGGAATACGTCGCCCGACGAGTCCAGTCCGTATGCCGACGCCCAGCAACTGCCGCTGGACGATGCCGATTGGGATCACGAACATGACGAAGCAGCATGCCATCGCGCGCGCCGGCTGCTCTCACGATCCAATTCGGGTTATCACCGGCTAGGCGATGGTTTTGCCGCCTTCGGCCGATGGCTCGCCGGCGAACGCTGGGTCAAGCGACTGGCCGTCGTCGTCGCGACGCTGATGGTGATCCTCGGCGGATGTTTCACAGCGCTATGGTTGCGGCTCGGCGCCGGTCCCATCAACCTCGATATGGCGACGCCATGGCTTGCCGCGGCGATCGAGGAAAATATAGGTCACGACAATACGGTCGAGGTCGGTGGCACCCAGATCGAGCGCGCCGGCCGCATCCGCGTCGCGGTGCGTATCCGCGATATCATCGTCAGAGACCGCGACCACGCCGTCGTGGCCAGCGCCCCGAAGGCCGAGGTGAGGCTATCCGGCATGGCGCTGTTGATGGGGCAGCTTCGCGCCGAAAGCCTCAATCTGGTGGATGCCACGCTCGCCGTGCGTATTACGCCAGATGGCTATGTCACGGTTTCCACCGGCGACAATGCGCGGCCGCTCGCAACCGGCGTGACCTCGAAACGCGCGCTTGGTGTGCCACCTGCGTCGCCCGGTCAATCCGCGCCGGTGGCCGGAGCGTCCTCGCCATCGCCTTCATCGCCATCCGCTGCCGTGCCCCACAGCGCGACACCGCCGACGCCTGATAAAGGCGTCACGTCCAACGGAATGCTGGCTGGCCTCGACTGGCTCGACAGCCTGAGCCTGACCGGGCTCCACGGGCAGAATCTCAATGAAATCGGCTTGAAGAACGGCAGGCTGATCGTCGACGACGAGCAGCGCGGCAACAAATGGAATTTCGACAATATCACCGTCAGCCTGCGCCGGCCAAGCGGTGGCGGCGTAGCGCTGAGCATCGGCGAAGGGGGCAGCCACGCCTGGTTGCTGCACGTCGCGGTGGGGGCTCCCAGCAACGGCGTGCGATCGGTCGATATTCGGGCCAACAAGGTCTCGACCTCGAATATTTTGCTGGCGCTGCGGCTGAAGGATCTGACTTACAGCGCCGATTTGCCGCTGACCGGCGAATTGAAGGGTGAACTCGGCCGTGACGGCTTGCCGACCTATTTCCAGGGCAAGATCACCGCGGGCGCCGGTCACATCATCGACAGCGACACGCCTGATTATCCGATGGCGATCGACTCGATGGAAGCCGAGGTCGAATGGGACGCCGGACGACGCGTGCTGCTGGCGCCTTTCAAGATTATCTCGGGCGAGAACCGGATCACGCTGCTCGCGCATCTGGAGCCGCCGAACGGCGATGTGACCGACTGGCGGATGGGCTTCAGCGGCGGCACCATCGTGCTGGCGGGAATCGACAACGAACCGCCTTTGATTTTCAACCGGATCTCGATCGGGCTGCGGTTCGATACCGCCGCGCATCGCGTGCTGCTGACGCAGGCTGACATCAGCAACGGAGAGGTCGGTGTCGCCGGCACCGGCAGCATCGATTATTCGGGAGAGCCGCGGCTGCAGCTTGGCTTTGCGGGCACCCCGATGTCGGCGTTGGCGCTGAAGCGGATGTGGCCGACCCTGATCGTGCCGGAAGTCCGCGAGTGGGTGGTCGAACGGGTTGAAGGTGGCGCGCTCCAGCGCATCGAGATCGGCGTCAATTCGCCGCTGCACAATCTGTCGCGGCGCGGACCTCCGATCCCCGATGACGGCCTTTCCGTCAACATCGTCGCCTCGGACGTCACGCTGCATCCGGTCGATGGGCTGCCCTCGGTGCGCGATGCTGACCTGAAGGTTAAGGTCACCGGCCGCACCGCCACGGTGGCCATCGGGCAGGCGGTGGTCGATACCCCGGCGAACCGCAAGCTCAACATTTCGGACCTTGTGTTCGAGGTTCCGGATATGGCGCCCAAGCCGTCGCCGGCGCGGGTCAAGTTCAGGATCGACGGCTCGGTGCCGGCCGCGGCCGAAATCCTCGCCTCCGATCGGCTTAGCGAATTTTCTGGTACCTTGATCGATCCGAATTCGAGCAAGGGGACGGTTTCCGCTCTCGTCATGCTCGGCATGCCGATCAAGCGCGAACTTACCAAGGCTGACACCACCTATTCCATCACGGCAGATCTCGGCGGGTTCGCCGCCGACAAGCTGGTGATGAACCAGAAGCTCGAGGCCAACACGCTGAAGGTCGTGGCCAGCAATCAGGGCTATCAGGTCAAGGGCGACGTCAAGATCAACGGGCAACCGGCCCAGCTGGATTATCGCAAGCCGAGCGACGGCGATGCCGACATCAAACTGACCGGGACCCTCGACGACGCGAGCCGCGCGCGCCTCGGACTGGATTTCGGTCCCGCAATCAGCGGCGCCATTCCGATCAAGGTGACGGGCAAGATTGGAGCCGACAGCCGGGTCGGCATCGATGCCGACTTGACCGCGCTGAAACTCGACAACATCCTTCCGGGCTGGGTCAAGTTGCCGGGCAAGTCGACCCATGCCACCTTCAACGTGGTGCAGAAGCCGCAATCGACCCGTTTCGAGGACATTGTCATCGAAGGCGGCGGCGTATCGATCAAGGGATCGCTTGAGGTCGACCAGAACGGCGATCTGATGAGCGCGAACTTCCCGACCTATTCTCCTTCCGAAGGCGACAAGGCATCGTTGAAGGCCGACCGCAACACCGACGGCGTGATGAAGGTCACCATGCGTGGCGACGTGTTCGACGGTCGCGGTTTCCTCAAATCGGCGATGTCGAGCAAGGAGGCCGATTCCAAAAGCAAGACCAGGAATCTCGATTTCGACCTCGACCTCAAGCTTGGCGCCGTGGCCGGCTATGACGGCGAGGCGTTGCGGGGCGCCGACCTCAAGGTGTCGCGGCGCAACGGAACGATCAAGAACTTCACGCTGAACGGCAAGCTCGGGCGCGATACGCCGGTGACCGCCGACATGCGCGGTCGCGGGTCGGGTGGCCGGGGCCGCGAGGTGATCTATCTGGAGACCAATGACGCCGGCGCCTTCTTCCGTTTCACCGACATCTATTCCAAGATGATCGGCGGCCAGCTCGCTTTGGCGATGGATCCTCCAACGACCGAACCGCGGGCCACTGAAGGCCTGATCAACGTGCGCGATTTCACCATCAAGGGCGAGGCCTCGCTCGACCGGGTCGCCGCGGGCGCGGCCGGCGGGCTGCCGAATGGAGTCTCGTTCTCGCGGTTGCGCGCGGAATTCGCCCGGCAAAACGGCCTGTGGACGATCCGCGAAGGCGTTGTGAAGGGGCCGACAGTCGGCGCCACCATCGAAGGCAACATCGATTATCCGGGCAACCAGGTGCGGATGAGCGGTACCTTCGTGCCGATGTACGGGCTGAACAACATGTTCGGCCAGATTCCGATCGTCGGCCTGTTCCTGGGCGGTGGCAGCAATGAAGGCCTGATCGGCGTCACCTATGAGGTGGTCGGCACGCCCGGCGCGCCCGTCCTGCGGGTCAATCCGATTTCGGCAATGGCGCCGGGGGTGTTCCGCAAGATCTTTGAATTCAACACCGGCAAGCAGAACACCCAGATCGAACTCCCACCCAACAATTGATCGCGCCCGATGGGCAATCCGGTGTGGCTTCAGCGCCGCAGCGCCGGCACCAGCAGGAACGGAATCATTCCCAGGAACACCGCGACCAGCGCGAAGGCGATCAGTGGATTGTAGCTGTGGGTCCAGTCATGGATCAGGCCGCCGCTCCAGGAACCGAAGGCCGAGCCGAGGCCGCTGCCAATCGAAATGGTGCCGTAGATGGTGCCGACCCGCTCGCCGCGGAAGATCTTCATCGCCGTCGCCGTCAATAGCGGCCCGCGCGAGCCGATCATGCTGCCGAAGGTGACCACGAAGGCGCCAAGCAGCCAGAAGTTCGGATACCATTGCAGTAGCCATAGCAGGCCGATCCCGATGATCGAAATAGCATAGCTGATCAACACCGACGGCCGGCGGCCGATCATGCGGTCCAGTTGCGTGACGCCGAGCATGCCGAACAGCAGCACCACACCGCTGAAGCCCCAGGCGGTCGCCGCCTGTAGCGGCGGAAAGCCGGCGTCGATCAGATAGGCAACGATCTGCGCCGAGATCGCATACATGCCGATCGCCGTGAAGAAGAAAGTCGAAAACAGCGCCCAGAAGGCGTGGTGGCGCAGCGCACTCAACAGCGTCCAGCCTTCGTCGACGAAATCGGGATCGCTCCTTTTCACGATATGCGGCGATCCAAGGGAGAACAGCCGCCACGGCAGCAGCGAGAGCGGAATCAATAGGCTGAGCGCAATGATGCCGAAAATCTGGTAGGCGCCGCGCCAGCCGACATGGTCGATCAGGATCTGCGACGCCGGCAGCAGCACCAACACGCCGGCGCCGGTCGCGGAATACACCACGGCCATCGCGGTCGGCAGCCGCGGACCGAACCAGCGCCCGAGCAGGATCGAATTCGGAACATTGCCGATGAAGGCGATGCCGATCCCGACACATAGTCCGATGCACAACTGGAACTGCCAGAGCTTGTCTGCGTGCGAAGCCGCGAGGAACGCCCCACCCAGCAGCGCCAATCCCGCCGCATAGACCGCGCGCGGGCCGGAACGGTCGAACAGCCGGCCGATCAGGGGAGCTGTCAGCCCTCCCGCCAGCCATGTCAGGGAGTAGACTGAGACGATCTGCCCGCGATCCCAGCCGAAGTCCTCCGAAATGGGTTTCAGGAAAACCGTAAAGCTTTCGCCGAGGCCGCGGCCGACCACTGCCAGCGAGAAACAGAGCGCGAGCACATTGAGCGCCACCCGTGCCGGCTTCGATGTGGTCGTCGGGATATCCTGCAGCGGCGTGTTCTTGTCCATGAGCGCAGGAACGCATTTCCGCACTCCCTGACAAGGCGCTAAAAGCGAATGCGGCTATGCAGGCTTGAGCAGCACATGGCGCTTCTTGCCGAGCGACAGCTTGATCACGCCTTCCCTCGTGATATCTGACGCTTTCAGCATCATCTTCTCGTCGGTGACCGCGACGTCATTGACGCGCAGGCCGCCGCCCTTGATCTGCCGCCGCGCCTCGCCGTTGGAGGCCACAAGCCCGGCCCGGACGAATAGCGCCAGCACGCCGGCGCCGGCCTCGATCTCGCCACGCGGAATGCCCACCGTCGGCAGGTTTTCCGCGATCGCGCCTTCCTCAAACGTTTGCCGCGCGGTCTCGGACGCCATGTTCGCGGCATCGCGCCCGTGGAGCAGCGCGGTTGCTTCCGTCGCCAGCACTTTCTTGGCTTCGTTGATTTCGCCGCCCTTCAACGCCCCCAGCTTCGCGATCTCGCTGATCGGCAGCGTTGTGAACAGTTTCAGGAATTTGACGACGTCGGCGTCCTCGGTGTTGCGCCAGTACTGCCAGAAATCATATGGGCTGAACTGGTCCGCGTTGAGCCAGACCGCACCCTTCGCCGTCTTGCCCATCTTGTCGCCCGACGCGGTGGTGAGCAGGGGCGTGGTCAGCGCGAACAATTGCGGCGTGCTCATGCGGCGGCCGAGATCGACGCCGTTGACGATGTTGCCCCATTGATCGGAACCGCCCATCTGCAGCCGGCAGCCGGCGCGGCGCGACAACTCCACGAAATCGTAGGCCTGGCAGACCATGTAATTGAACTCGATGAAACTCATTTCCTGCTCCCGCTCGAGGCGCAGGCGCACCGAGTCCATCGTCAGCATGCGGTTGACCGAGAAGTGCCGGCCGATGTCACGCAGCATCTCGATCCAGTTCAGCTTCGTCAGCCACTCGGCGTTGTCCAGCATGATCGCATCGTTGGGACCGGAGCCGTAGCGCAACACCTTGGCGAACACGCCGCGAATGCTGGCCTTGTTGGCCTCGATTTCCGCGACGCTGCGCAGCGCGCGCGTTTCATCCTTGCCGGAGGGGTCGCCGACCATGGTGGTGCCGCCACCCATCAGCGTGATCGGCTGGTTGCCGCTTTCCTGCAACCAGTGCAGCATCATCATGGAGAGATAGTTGCCGATATGAAGCGATGGCGCCGTGCAGTCATAGCCGACATAGGCGATGGCTTGGCCCTTTGCGGCCAGCGCATCCAGGCCGTCGAAATCGGAACACTGATGGATGAAACCGCGATCCTGTAAAATATTCAGGAAATCCGATTTAAAAGCTGTCATGTCTCGGCCACTCGAATCATTCTTATTTCACATTATTTGCAGGGATTTGCGGAACCATGGCAGAAAGGCTGCCGCTGTCCTGGAAGCTGTGGCATTATAAGATGTGCTTGTTTGACACAAGCCGGGCGCCTGCCAGCCCGGGGGCGTTGGGGTCGGGGCATTAGGGCAGCGGCGTCGCGAAGGCATTCTGGCGATGATGTTGACGACGATCGGTCTGATGAGCGGCACCTCGCTCGACGGGGTCGACGTCGCGTTGATCGAAACCGATGGCCGCCAAATCAGGGCGTTCGGCCCCTCCGGATACCGGCCCTATACGGACCGGGAGCGTGGCCTGCTGCGCCAGGCCTTGACCGAAGCTGTCCACCTCTCGCAACGCGATGCACGGCCGGGAATCCTGCGCGAAGCCGAGCAGGCCGTTACGCTCGCGCACAGCGAGGCGGTATCGGCGTTTACCGCGCAGAACCGGATTGCCTGCGAGGACATCGATATTGTCGGCTTCCACGGCCAGACCGTGTTGCACCGGCCGGAGCGCAAGCTGACTGTCCAGATCGGCGATGCCGCGGCGCTCGCCAAGGCGATTCATATCCCGGTCATGCATGATTTCCGGGCTGCCGACGTCGCGGCGGGCGGCCAGGGGGCGCCCTTTGTTCCGGTCTATCACCGCGCGCTGGCCCAATCGCTTGGGCGCGAGGGGCCGATCGCCGTGGTTAACATCGGTGGCGTTTCCAACGTCACCTACATCGACGGTGCCGACACCCTGATCGCCTGCGATACGGGGCCAGGCAATGCGCTGCTTGACGATTTCATGTACCGCACCATGAACCAGCCATTCGATCGCGAGGGCAGGTTGGCGGCGCAGGGCCAGCCCGATCACGCCTGGGTCGCGCGGGCACTGCAACTGCCATTCTTCGCGCTGCCGCCGCCGAAGTCGCTCGACCGTAATGATTTCGCAGCACTGAAACTCGGTGCGGTGTCGCCGCCTGATGGCGCCGCGACGTTGACCGCATTCACGGCGGCGGCGATCGCTCGGATCGTGCCGCTGCTGCCAAAGGCGCCCAAAGGCTGGATCGTGGCAGGTGGTGGCGCGCGCAATCTCACCATGCTTCGGATGCTGCGCGAACGGCTGCAACCGGCAACCGTCGAGGCCGCCGAGTCGTTCGGCTGGTCGGCGGACGCCCTCGAGGCGCAGGCGTTCGGCTTCCTCGCCGCGCGCGGCCTGAAAGGCCTGCCGCTGAGTTATCCCGCCACGACAGGTGTCTCGATTCCGATGACGGGCGGCATCGTCGCGCGGCCGTAAGCGCGGTCGCCGCAGCACTTCCCATCGATCCGTTTCCCTCGGGCTGGCCCGTGCGGCGCAGGCGGGCTCACGCTTTGTTGTCCGGGGTTCAGCGGGCTGGCGTTGACAGTTAAATGCATTTGCATTCAAATTGATGCAGATGCATTGAAGTCGAGAGGAGCCCATGCCCGCCGTCCTGAAGCTGATCAGCCACAAGCTCTGTCCTTATGTGCAACGCGCGGTGATCGCGCTGAGCGAAAAGGGCGTCGCATTCGAGCGGATCGACATCGATCTCGCCAACAAGCCGGACTGGTTCCTGAAACTGTCGCCGCTTGGCAAGGTACCGGTGCTGGTCGTCACTGGCGACGATGGCAGGGATATCGCGCTGTTTGAGAGCAACGTGATCTGCGAGTACATCGAGGAGACACAAGCCGGCAGCAAACTTCACCCGCAGGACGCGCTTGCGCGCGCACAAGCGCGAGCCTGGATGGAGTTTGGCTCAGCAATCCTCGGCGACCTTTGGGGGCTTGAGACCACGACCGACGCCGCGACCTTCGAAGGCAAGCGGCAGGCGATCACGGCAAAATTCGCGCGGGTCGAGGCTGCGCTGGGCGACGGGCCGTTCTTTCTGGGCCAGAACCTCGGCCTGGTGGACGCCGTGTTCGCGCCGATCTTTCGCTATTTCGACGTGTTCGATGAACTCGCCGATCTCGCCGTGTTCGCAGAGACGCCGAAGGTGCGGGCCTGGCGGGCGGCGCTGGCAAAGCGGCCGAGCGTGCGGAACGCGGTGTCGCCCGACTATCCCAGGCTATTGCGCGCGTTCCTCAACCGCCACAACGCGCACATGCTGAAGCTCGCGGCCTGAGCCACGCGACGCCGCGCGCATCCTGCACCCATTTTTAGCGGACGTTGGCGAGCCGCATATCGAGATAGCCGGTCACCGTTTCCATCAGCGGCTGCAGCTTGCCGTCGAAGAAATGGTTGGCGCCCGGGATAATTTGCTGATCGATCACGATGCCCTTCTGGGTCTTGAGCTTCTCGACCAGCGTGTTGACGTCCTTGGGCGGCACCACCGCATCCTTCTCGCCATGCACGATCAGGCCCGATGACGGGCAGGGCGCCAGGAACGAGAAGTCATAGAGATTGGCGGGCGGCGCAATCGAAATGAAGCCTTCGACTTCGGGGCGGCGCATCAACAGCTGCATGCCGATCCAGGCGCCAAACGAGAAGCCGGCGACCCAGCAGGCGCGCGCTTCGGGATTGATGGTCTGCGCCCAGTCCAGCGCGGAAGCTGCGTCCGACAATTCGCCAGTGCCGTGATCGAACGAGCCCTGGCTGCGGCCGACGCCGCGGAAATTGAAGCGCAGCACGGAAAAGCCGCGATGGGCGAAGGCGTAATAGCACTGATAGATGATCTGGTGGTTCATCGTGCCGTGAAACTGCGGATGCGGATGCAGTATCATCGCGATCGGCGAGTTCTTCTGCTTGGCCGGATGATAGCGGCCTTCGAGGCGGCCCGCGGGGCCGGTGAAAATGACTTCAGGCATTGATGATCCCTAGGCAATCGACCGATTCAACTCAGGCTCCATCTGGCTTCAGATGGCTCTCGCAGGGAAAGGGTGATCGGGCCGTTTGGCGCCGAGCCAACGGCGCGGAGTGAACTGGTGGCCGCGTTCTAACATGAGGCACGGGGCGAAAAGCAAGCTTCTTGAACATCCGGCAATGCATTCAACGCGTTAGCCACGCGATTGCATGCTGTGCCGCAATCGCCAATTGTCAGGGCGGGCGAGGTGGCTGAAAAGCGAAGCACCGGCTTCGAGCCGCGCATCGCAATGGTAACATGATAATCTATGCCTGACCGGGTCTATCTCGACTGGAATGCTACCGCGCCGCTTCGGTCCGAAGCCCGGACGGCTATGGCCGCCGCGCTGGACCTCAGCGGCAATCCGTCGTCGGTTCATGCGGAGGGCCGCGAGGCGCGCAGGCTGGTGGAGGAGGCCCGTGCCTCGGTCGCCCACGCCGTCGGTGCGCTGCCGCGCAATGTCGTTTTCACCTCAGGTGGCACCGAAGCGAATGCGCTGGCGCTGAAACCGGGGCTTCGGCGTAGCACAGGGCACGGGACCGAACGACTGGTGGTCTCGGCGATTGAGCATGCGTCGGTGCTGGCGGGCGGGCGGTTTTCGCCGGACGTCATCAGCGCCGTCGGGGTCAACGGTTCGGGCGTTCTGGATCTGGATCAACTTCGCCGCGCGCTCGAGGGCAAGCCGCCGGCGCTGGTGTCGATTATGCTCGCCAACAATGAGACCGGGGCGGTGCAGCCCGTGCCGGAGGCGGCTGAGATCGTTCATGTCGCGGGTGGGATCCTGCACGTCGATGCAATTCAGGCGTTCGGCAAGATCGCGTTCGACATAAAGGCGCTGAAAGCCGATTTACTGACGCTGTCAGCGCACAAAATCGGCGGCCCCAAGGGCGTCGGCGCCGTCGTGCTGTCCGAGGAACTGCAGGGCTTTGAACCATTGCTGCGCGGCGGCGGACAGGAACTGGGCCGGCGGGCGGGGACCGAGAACGTCGCCGGCATTGCCGGTTTCGGTGCCGCGGCGAAGGCCGCCATGGGAGCGCTGCCGGACGATGCCCGGCGCCTCGAAGGCTTGCGGAAGCGGCTTGAGCAGGGACTGCGGCAGACTTCTGGTATGGTTATATTCTCCGGCGATGCGGAGCGGTTACCCAATACCACTCTCTTTACGGTACCCCGCCTCAAGGCTGAAACCGCCGTGATCGGCTTCGATCTGGCGGGAATTGCCGTATCTTCGGGTTCCGCCTGCTCGTCGGGCAAGGTGCAGCCGTCCCATGTGCTGGAAGCCATGGGTTTCGACCCGGAAATTGCCCAGGGTGCGGTGCGGCTCAGTCTGGGCTGGTCCACCTCCAGCGCAGACATCGATCGATGCCTCGAGGCTTGGCGAAGGCTTTCGAGTAGCCTACTTAAGGATGGCGACGAAACACGGCTTGAACGATTCTAAGCAGGTGATTTCCTCGCCAGGACGGTGTAATAGAGTTTTGGAATTAATCCACCGCGGTCCTTGAAACCGCGAGCGGAGGTTTGAATGGCTGCCGTACAAGAGACGGTCGACCGGGTTCGCCGGATCGACGTCGACCAGTATCGATATGGTTTCGAGACCCTCATAGAGTCGGACAAGGCCCCCAAGGGCCTGTCGGAAGATACCGTCCGCTTCATTTCGGCGAAAAAGAACGAGCCGGCGTGGATGCTGGAGTGGCGACTGGAAGCCTATCGGCGCTGGTTGACCATGACCGAGCCGAAATGGGCGCGGGTCAATTATCCGAAGATCGACTACCAGGATCTCTATTACTACGCTGCGCCGAAGGCGAAGAAGACGGTATCGTCGCTCGACGAAATCGATCCGGAGATCCTGAAGACCTACGAAAAGCTCGGCATCCCCCTGCGCGAAGTCGAGGTCCTCGAAGGCGTGGTGCGGCCGGAGGGCGAAGAAGGATCGGGCCAGCGCAAGATCGCGGTCGATGCCGTATTCGATTCCGTTTCCGTGGCGACCACCTTCCAGAAGGAACTGAAGAAGGCTGGCGTGATCTTCATGCCGATCTCGGAGGCGATCCGCGAGCATCCCGAACTCGTCAAGAAATATCTCGGCTCGGTCGTGCCGACATCGGACAATTATTTCGCGACGCTGAACTCGGCGGTGTTCTCCGACGGCTCGTTCGTTTATGTGCCGCCCGGCGTGCGTTGCCCGATGGAATTGTCGACCTACTTCCGCATCAACGAGCGCAATACCGGGCAGTTCGAGCGCACGCTGATCATCGCCGACAAGGGCGCCTATGTCAGCTATCTCGAGGGCTGCACCGCGCCGCAACGCGACGAAAACCAGTTGCACGCCGCGGTGGTCGAACTGGTCACGCTCGACGATGCCGAGATCAAGTATTCGACGGTGCAAAACTGGTACCCCGGCAACTCCGAAGGCGTCGGCGGTATCTACAATTTCGTCACCAAGCGCGGTGATTGCCGCGGCAACAATTCCAAGATTTCCTGGACCCAGGTCGAGACCGGCTCGGCGATTACCTGGAAATATCCGAGCTGCATCCTGCGTGGCGACAATTCGCGCGGCGAGTTCTACTCGGTTGCGATCTCGAACGGCCACCAGCAGGTCGATTCCGGAACCAAGATGATCCATCTCGGAAAGAACACCACGAGCCGGATCATCTCCAAGGGCATCGCTGCCGGCGTGTCGCAAAATACTTATCGCGGTCTCGTCACCGCGCACCGCAAGGCGACTGGCGCGCGCAATTTCACTGCCTGCGATTCGCTTCTGATCGGCGACAAATGCGGCGCGCATACCGTGCCCTACGTCGAAGCCAAGAATTCGTCGGCGCTGTTCGAGCACGAAGCCACCACCTCGAAGATCTCCGAGGATGTGCTGTTCTATTGCGTGCAACGGGGACTGACGCAGGAAGAGGCCGTCGGCCTTGTGGTCAACGGTTTCGTCAAGGACGTCCTTCAGCAACTGCCGATGGAATTTGCGGTCGAGGCGCAGAAGCTGATCTCGATCTCGCTGGAGGGATCGGTTGGCTAAGACGCCATCCTGAGGGGCTGCGTTGGCGACCGCTTCAACGGATGTCGGGGACTTCTATCTATCCTGCGAGATGCGCCCGGCAGCACTGCTCGGGCCGAGGCATGAACGGAAAAAGATAATGTCATTGCTTGAAGTCAAAGATCTACAGGTCAGTGTTGACGAGCGTGAAATCCTCCACGGACTTTCCCTCACCGTGAACCTTGGCGAAATCCACGCCATCATGGGCCCGAACGGCTCCGGAAAGTCGACGCTCTCGCACGTCATCGCCGGCAAGCCGGGCTACGAAGTCACCGGCGGCGAAATCCTGTTCAAGGGCGAAGATCTGCTGGAGATGTCACCCGACGAGCGCGCCGTCAAAGGCGTGTTCCTCGCGTTCCAGTATCCGGTGGAAATTCCGGGCGTGACGACCATTAATTTTCTGCGCACCGCGCTGAACGCCCAGCGCAAGGCGCGTGGCGAATCGGAATTTCTGGTGCCGGATTTTCTCAAGAAGATGCGCAGCGTTGCCAGCTCGCTCAATATTCCCATGGATATGCTCAAGCGTGGCGTCAATGTCGGCTTCTCCGGCGGTGAGAAGAAGCGCAACGAAATTCTGCAGATGGCGCTGTTCGAGCCGAGCCTCTGCATTCTAGACGAAATGGATTCCGGCCTGGACATTGACGCGCTGCGGGTCGCCGCCGACGGTGTCAATGCGCTGCGCTCGCCCGACCGGGCCATGGTGGTGATCACGCACTACCAGCGGCTCCTGAACTACATCGTGCCCGACGTCGTGCATGTGATGTCGAAGGGGCGCGTCGTGAAGAGCGGTGGCAAGGAACTGGCACTGGAGCTCGAGGCTTCGGGTTATGCCCAGTTCGAAGACGCAGCCTGACGCAGCGGAATAGATGATGAACCTGGTATTGGCAAAAACCGAAACCGGCCGCGCGCTGAACGACATCTTCGACGTCGCGCGCGACCGCCTGCCCGGTGGCGGCAAGGTCGCCGACGCCCGCCGGCAGGCGTTCGAGGTCTATGAGCGAGCCGGTCTGCCGCATCGGCGGATCGAGGACTGGAAATATACCGACCTGCGCGCCCTGATGCGCGAGGTGCTGCCGCCGGCGGCGACGCCCGATGCCGCGACGGTCAAGCGTGCCGGCTCCGCGTTGAAGCCGCACGCCATCGCGGGCGCGCGCCGGCTGGTGCTGGTCGATGGCGTGTTCGCGCCGCAGCTTTCCGATACGGGCGATTTCGAACAGGGACTCTCCGTTCGCACGCTTCGCGAGGTGCTGGAAGCCGGTGATGCCGCCTTGCAGGCGCAATTGCTGTCGCCCGCCAGTTCCGACCCGATGGTGGCGCTGAACAGCGCGATGATGACGGATGGCCTTGTGATCGAAGTCGCCGACGGCACGGCGCTGAAGCAGCCCCTGCATATCGTTCACATCGCCACTGCTGCGCACCCGGTCGCGATGTTCACGCGTTCGCTGTTGAAGCTCGGCAAGTCGGCCGGCGCGACCCTGGTGGAAAGCTATATCGGCGCCGACGGCGTCAAGACCTATCAGGTCCATGATTCCCTGCTGCTGACGGTCGACGACGGCGCGCGGCTCGATCATGTCCGGCTGGTCGAGGATGGCCGCGAGGCGTTCAATATTTGCGCTGCCGTCGTGACGCTCGGCGCGCACGCCCATTACAATATCTTCGGCATGACCAGCGGCGGCAACCTCAGCCGCTATCATGCTGTGATCGCGGTGGCCGGCGAGCATTCCCGCGTCGAGACAAGCGGCGTCAACCTGCTCAACGGCCGTCAGCATGCCGACACCACGTTGTTCCTGGATCACGCGGTGCCGAACGGCACGAGCCGCGAGGTTTTCCGGGCGGTGGTCGACGATCGCGGGCATTCGGTGTTTCAGGGCCGCATCATCGTCCGGCCGCAGGCGCAGAAGACCGACGCCAGGATGATGACGAGGGCGCTGCTGCTGTCCGACGATGCCGAGGCCGACAACAAGCCGGAGCTTGAGATATTCGCCGACGACGTGGTCTGCGGCCATGGCGCCACCACCGGCGCGCTCGATGAAAGCCTGTTGTTCTATCTGCGGGCACGCGGTCTGTCCGAGAAGGAAGCCCAGGCGCTGCTGATCCAGGCGTTCGTCGGCGAGGCGATCGAGCAGATCGCCAGTGACGACTTGCGGGGACTGGCGATGTCAGCCGCCGAGCGCTGGCTGGCGGCGCGGAGTTGACGATGCATCCGGCGGTCCTGAACGGTTCTTACGATATTGCGAAGGTGCGGGAGGATTTTCCGGCGCTGTCGCTCAAGATCTATGACAAGCCGCTGGTCTATCTCGACAATGCCGCTTCCGCCCAGAAACCCAATGCGGTGCTCGACCGCATGACGCAAGCCTACGAGAGCGAATACGCCAACGTGCATCGCGGGCTGCATTTTCTCGCCAACTCGGCAACCGAAGCCTATGAGAATGGCCGGGCGAAGGTGGCGCAATTCCTCAACGCCGGCCGCAACGAGGAGATCGTTTTCACCCGCAATGCCACCGAGGCGATCAACCTCGTGGCGTCGTCCTGGGGTGAGCCGAATATCGGGCAGGGCGACGAGATCGTCATCTCGATCATGGAGCACCATTCCAACATCGTGCCCTGGCACTTCCTCAGGGAGCGTCACGGCGCCGTCATCAAATGGGCCCCGGTCGACGACGAGGGCAATTTCCTGATCGAGGAATTCGAGAAGCTTCTGACCCCTCGCACCAAGCTGGTCGCGATCACCCAGATGTCGAACGCGCTCGGCACCATCGTGCCGGTGAAGGACGTGGTGAAGATCGCGCACGCTCGCGGCATTCCGGTGCTGGTCGACGGCAGCCAGGCCGCCGTGCATCTGGCGATCGATGTCAGGGATATCGATTGCGATTTCTATGTTTTCACGGGGCACAAGGTCTATGGCCCGAGCGGCATCGGAGCGCTCTACGCCAAGCATGAACATCTGGTGGCGATGCGGCCGTACAACGGCGGCGGCGAGATGATCCGCGAAGTGGCCCGGGATTGGGTCACCTATGGCGATCCGCCGCACAAATTCGAAGCGGGCACGCCGGCGATTGTCCAGGCGATCGGCTTCGGCGCGGCGATCGATTACGTCAATTCGATCGGCAAGGAGCGCATCGCCGCTCACGAGCACGATCTTTTGACCTACGCGGAGAGCAGGTTGCGCGAAATCAATTCGCTGCGGCTGATCGGTACCGCGCGCAACAAGGGGCCGGTGATCTCCTTTGAAATGAAGGGCGCGCATCCCCACGATGTCGCGACCGTGATCGACCGGCAGGGCATCGCGGTGCGCGCCGGCACCCACTGCGTGATGCCGCTTTTGGAGCGGTTCAACGTGACCGCGACCTGTCGCGCCTCGTTCGGGATGTACAATACCAGGGGAGAAGTCGATCAACTGGCG
>JAGXAF010000282.1 GCA_018971675.1 Bradyrhizobium sp. | reverse complement strand
ATATTCGTCTGGCGCGCGAGGCCGATCTGATCGTGGTGGCACCCGCAACCGCCGACCTGATGGCGAAAATGGCGCAAGGACATGCCGACGATCTTGCCACCGCCGTTCTGCTGGCGTCGAACGGGCCGATCCTGCTGGCGCCGGCGATGAACCCGCTGATGTGGAACAACGCAGCCACCCGCCGCAACGTCGCGCAGCTTACCCGTGATGGCATCGTCATGATCGGCCCCAATGCCGGCGAGATGGCCGAGGCCAATGAAGCCGGCATCGGCCGGATGGCGGAGCCCATGGAAATCGCAGCCGTAGCGGAACGGCTGCTGCATCCGCCGCAGCCGCGTCCGCTGGCGGGCAAGCGCCTGTTGATTACCGCCGGTCCCACCCATGAGCCGATCGATCCGGTGCGCTATATCGCCAATCGCTCGTCCGGCAAGCAGGGCTTTGCCCTTGCCGTGGCGGCGCAGGCCGCCGGCGCCGACGTCACCTTGATCTCCGGCCCGGTCGATCTCGGCGACCCGCCGGGCGTCACGGTGAAGCGTGTCGAGTCCGCCCGTGACATGCTGCGACAGGTCGAAGCCACGCTGCCGGTCGAGGTCGCGATCTTCGCGGCGGCGGTGGCGGACTGGCGGGTTGCCAACGAGGGCGAACAGAAATTGAAAAAGACGGCTCAGGGCATGCCGCCGCTGCAGCTGGTCGAAAACCCCGACCTCCTCGCAACCATCTCGAAGTTGGACACCGCAAAGCGCCCCAAGCTCGTGATCGGCTTCGCCGCCGAGACCGAAAATCTGATCGAGAACGCCAAGGCCAAATTTGCGCGCAAGGGCTGCGACTGGATCGTCGCCAATGACGTCTCGCCGGCTACCGGCGTGATGGGTGGCGACCGCAACACCGTCCACCTGCTCGCCCGGCAAGATGGCGAAATCACCGTGGACCCCTGGCCGGTCATGACCAAGGAACAGGTCGCGGCCGAACTGGTGGCGCGGATCGGCAAGGCGGTGGAGGGAAAGCCATGAGCACCGTCGTCAAGGTCGAGGTCCAGCAGCTCCCGCATGGCAAGGGGCTTGCTCTGCCAGCCTATCAAACCGCCCATGCCGCAGGCCTCGACCTGCTCGCCGCGATGCCGGAAGACGCGCCGATGATGCTTGCACCCGGAAAGCATGCAATGATCCCGACCGGGCTGACGATCGCGCTGCCGCGGGGCTATGAGGCGCAAGTTCGCCCACGTTCGGGCCTGGCTGCCAGGCATGGCGTCACCGTGCTGAATTCGCCAGGTACAGTGGATGCGGATTATCGCGGCGAGGTTTGCGTGCTCTTGATCAACCACGGCGACCAGTCGTTCCTGATCCGGCGCGGCGAGCGCATCGCCCAGATGGTGATCGCGCCAGTGACGCAGGTCGAACTGGTCCCCGCGGCGGCGCTCCCGGCGACGGATCGCGGCAGCGGTGGCTTCGGTTCGACCGGGCGCTAAGCGCTGGTAAAATCACGGATTCATTTTCATAAAATCGCACAGTCACGGCATTTTTTCGCGAGGTAGCTGCGTTCACGGTCTGGACTCTTACCGGCCGACTCGCGATAGGGAATATTGTCATTCGATTCGCGAACGGTGGATATGCGCCGGGCGTGTCGTCGTGCGGTTTGGGGCAATCAATGTCGGGCGTGATCGGGTCGATACGTCGGACGCCGCTGTCGTGCATATCACTGGCGCGCAACGGCCTGATCCTGCTTGGCACCACAGCTCTTGGAACCGGCGTTGCGACCTCGTCGGCGTATGCCGGCGAGATGGCCGTTTTGGACCAGATTTCGAGCCAGTTCGGGCTGGACCACCAGGAATTCGCTGTCCTGACCACGGCGCTGGCGCTGCTCGGCTTTTCCGTGGTGGCGGCGATTCTCCTGATGCACACGCGCGTGCGGGCCGCGAAAAAAGAAGCTCAGCTACGCTCCGATATCCGGCGGCTGCAGGTCGAAGCCGACCGGTTCCGGGCCCTGCTGTTCACCGAACCGCAGATCGTTATTTCGTGGGCGGCAGGCGACGACCGACCTGAGATCAGCGGCGATCTTTCGCTGGTGCTGCCGCCGGAGCCACAAGTTTCCCAACCACAGCGCATATTGGCCTTCGGCTCCTGGCTGCCGCCCGAGGCGGCGCTACGAATGGATCGCGCGGTCGATGCGCTGCGCGAGACCGGCGAGAGCTTCCTGCTGAACCTCACGACAGCGAACGGTCACGCTTTCGAAGCCATGGGCCGCGCCATTGGCGGCCAGGCCATTGTACGAATTCGCGAACTCAACAGCGTGCGCCGGGAACTCGCCGAAACCAGCCTGCGTCACAAGGCGTTGCTGGAAGAAACCGAAATGTTGCGCGGTTTTGCCGCCGCCGCGCCCTGGCCGATCTGGGCCAAACGCACCTCCGGGGAGCTTTCCTACGCCAATGCCGCCTATGCGCGGGCGACCGAAGCAGCCGGCGTCGCGGATGCGATCAATCGCGACCTCCAATTGCTCGATAGCGCCGACCGTGTCGAGATGGACCGCGTGCTGAACGACAGTGCAGCATTCACGGCGCGGTTGCCGATCGTGATCGGCGGCGAGCGGCGGCTCTATGACGTCCATGCCCTCAACGTCAACAATGGCCGGGCCGGCATGGCGATCGACGCCAGCGAGGCCACCGCGCTGCGCGACACGCTGGAGCGGATGGCCGATGCCCATCGTCGCACCCTCGATCAATTGTCGTCTGGCGTCGCCGTATTCGACGCCCATCGGCGGCTGGCGTTCTACAACGACTCCTATCGCCGCCTGTGGGACCTCGACCACGTTTTCCTCGACGGCCATCCCGACGATTCCGGTGTACTCGACCGGCTGCGCGCCGCGCGCAAGCTGCCGGAGCAACCGGACTTCCGGGCCTGGAAGGCCAAGCTGCATGAGGCCTATCGGGCGATCGAGACCAAGCAGGACATCTGGTACCTGCCCGACGGCCGCACCATCAGCGTCGTCACCACGCCTAATCCGGAAGGCGGCGTCACCTATCTGTTCGACGACGTCACCGAGAGCTTCGACCTGGCGCGGAGATTTGACGGCCTGATCCGCGTGCAGCGCGAAACCCTTGACAACCTCACCGAGGCGGTCGCGGTGTTTGGCAGCAATGGCCGCGCCCAATTGTTCAATCCGGCCTTTGCGAAGATGTGGCGGCTGTCGCCGGAGGCGCTGCAGGAACATCCCCACGTCGAGACCGTGGAATCCTGGTGCAGGCCGCTGTTCGACGAGGCGAATACCTGGCGGACGCTTCGCGAGTCCGTCACCTCAATCGAAAGCCGCGCGGCGGTGCAGCTGAAGCTCGAGCGCAAGGACGGCAGCGTGCTGGACTGCATGACGCTGCCCCTGCCTGACGGCGCCACCATGCTGACGTTCCAGGATATCACCGATACCGAAAACATCGAACGGGCCCTGCGGGAACGTAATGAGGCGCTCGAAGCCGCCGACCAGATGAAGGTCGACTTCGTCCACCACGTATCCTACGAACTGCGGTCGCCGCTGACCACGATCATCGGCTTCTCGCATTTCCTCAGCGATCCCGTCACCGGCCCGCTGATGCCAAAGCAGGCCGAATATCTCGGCTACATCACCGCCTCGACCAACGCGCTGCTGGCGATCATCAACAATATCCTCGATCTCGCCACCATCGACGCCGGCGCGATGACGCTCAATCTGAGCTCGAT
>JAGXAF010000281.1 GCA_018971675.1 Bradyrhizobium sp. | reverse complement strand
CTTGAACTGGCGCGCTTGGTGGCTCCAGCCGGAGACCCCGGAGTGGTGCCGTTCGGTCCGTGGATGCGCATGGTGGTGTCTCGCTGTGTAGCGCAAGCTTGGCCCGGCAATGGTTAACGGGGCGTAAATGGCCCGGCAAAATCTGCCGCACGGGACATTTCGCCGCGACGACCACTCTCCGGACGCAGCAAGGATTCCGATTTTATCTAATGAAATCAGCTTAATAGATCGAGGATGCAATCTGGCACGGGGTTCGCATGGTTAATGCCGGACCCGCCGTCATGGGAGTGGCAGGCGGATCCGGACCACGATCTGAAGCGAACGACCTCAGCGGGGAGCAGAGGATGCCTGGCGCGTATTCGGCGAAACTGTTTCGGGTGGCCTGTGCCGCGTTGCTGGCGCTGGCGACGGCATTGCCCGTGCGCCCCGCGGCTGCAACCTCCCGAATCAAGGACCTCGCCAATATCGAGGGCGTCCGGCAGAACCAGCTGGTCGGCTATGGTCTGGTCGTCGGTCTCAACGCCACCGGCGATACCCTGAACAACATTCCCTTCACCAAACAGTCGCTGCAGGCGATGCTCGAGCGCATGGGCGTCAACATCCGCGGCGCCACCATCCGGACCGGCAATGTCGCCGCCGTCATGGTGACCGGCAACCTGCCGCCGTTCGGCACCCAGGGAACCCGGATGGACGTGACGGTGTCATCGCTGGGCGACGCCAAGAGCCTGCAGGGCGGCACCCTGCTCGTTACCCCGCTGCTTGGCGCCGACGGCAACGTCTACGCGGTGGCGCAGGGCTCGGTCGCCATCAACGGTTTCCAGGCCGAGGGCGAAGCCGCCAAGATCGTCCGCGGCGTACCGACGGTCGGCCGTATCGCCAACGGCGCCATCATCGAGCGCGAGATCGAATTCGCGCTCAACCGCCTGCCCAATGTCCGCCTGGCGCTGCGCAACGCCGACTTCACCACGGCCAAGCGCATTGCCGCCGCGGTCAACGACTATCTCGGCGCCAAGAGCGCGGAGCCGATCGATCCCTCGACGGTGCAGCTTTCGATCCCGGCGGAATTCAAGGGCAATGTCGTCGCTTTCCTGACCGAGATCGAGCAGTTGCAGGTCGAGCCGGATCAGGCGGCCAAGATCGTCATCGACGAGCGCTCCGGCATCATCGTGATGGGCCGCGACGTTCGCGTCGCCACCGTTGCGGTGGCGCAAGGCAACCTCACCGTCACGATTTCCGAAAGCCCGCAGGTCAGCCAGCCCAACCCGCTGGCGCGCGGCCGCACCGTGGTAACGCCGAACACGCGCGTTGGCGTGACCGAGGACGGCAAGAAGCTCGCGCTGGTCAAGGACGGCGTCTCGCTGCAGCAACTGGTCGATGGCCTCAACGGGCTCGGCATCGGCCCGCGCGATCTGATCGGCATCCTGCAGGCGATCAAGGCCGCGGGCGCCATCGAAGCCGACATCGAGGTGATGTGATGCAGGCCGCCCTCAACAACGGCATCACCAGCAGTCTTTCCGCCAACCGCAAGCCGGCGATTCCGTCCTACAACGGCCGTCCCGACTACGACATGGCGAATGCCCTGAAGAAAGTGTCGCCGCAGGCTCAGGCCAGGGCCAAGACCACCGCAACCAACTTCGAGGCGATGTTTCTCAACCAGATGTTCGCGCAAATGACCAGCGGCCTGAAGGGCGAAGGTCCGTTCGGAAATACCGAGGGCACCGGCGTGTGGCGCTCGATGCTGACGGAGCAATATTCGAAATCCTTTGCCCAGGCGGGAGGCGTCGGTATCTCGAGCGAAGTGTATCGAACGCTGATCCTGCAGCAAGCCAACCGCGCCAGCTAGACCTCCGGGGAAACCAGCCATGCAGCAACATCCTCAACGGCAGCCCGCGACCGCGCCTGCTCCACTGGCGGGGACGCCGGCCGAAGCGCGCAAGCTCGCCGAGAACCTGATGGACATCATGAGCACGCTGCTCGGCGTTATCGAGCGCGAGACCGAGTTGATGCGCGCCGGCAAGGTCCGCGAGGCGATGGCGTTGGAGCCCAGGAAAACCGAATTGTCCCGCCGTTACGTCGGTGCGATCACCCATCTGAAGGCCCGTCAGAAAGACCTGCAGCAGTCGGCGCCGGAACTCCTGACCACCCTGCATCGTCATCACGATACGTTTCGCGCCATGCTGCAGGTCAATCTGACCGTGCTCGCAACCGCGCACGCGGTGTCCGAAAGCATCATCCGTGGCGTCAACACCGAGATGCAGCGCCGCAGCATGCCCAATACCTACACCGCTACCGGACAGCGCGCCCTGCCCGGCTCGCGTCACAACGCGCCGATCGCAGTCAGCCGCTCGCTCTGATTTCCGTTCGTCCTGAATTTTTCGCGGCGCTTCGCCCATCGCGGCGATCAACGACTACGAACAATTTTCAGCAAATTTGTCTGCCGATTTCAGTTCAAGATTCACGGCGTTTTCTAACGCACCGTTGAGGGGTGCCGGTCATAGTTGCTACTGGAGGGATCGGGATTTTGACTCGAGGAAAGCCAGGAGGCTGCCATGAGTGCCGATTTCAGCATCAAGCCGGTGGGGGCGCCGGCTGCCATACCCGTTGCTCCGCCCGTGAGCGAGGCGACTAACAAGGCCGTCCAGACGGTGCTGCCAGCCAGCCATAGCGTCACTGTGCCCGACGCCAGCGCGAGCGTGCGCAACGATTCGCCGCCTTCGAGCGATTTCGTGTCGCATCAGGCTTTCCTCGATCGCGCCGCCGGCTCGATCGTCTATCAGGTCATCGACAGCAAGACCAACCAGGTGGTGGAGCAATATCCCGACGAAGCGACGCTGCGACGGCGCGCCTATTACCACACCCTTGATCTCACCAAGGACCAGCCGACACGGCCGCTCGCCACCGATCGCACGGCTTGAGCTAACAAGGCCTGATCCGGAAAGCTTGATTCAGAGGCTCGATCTGGAAGACGTGAGTCGTAACGGCGGATGGGAATCGCCGCGAGGCACTCAGGCGCGTCGTCCCGCCAGGCCGGCCGCGATGTTGCAATTGATGCTGATCAGCGACTTCAGCTTCGCCGGATCCGGATCGAGTTGCATGTCGACGGTCTGCCGCATGACGAAGGCGGCGATGCGCAGGATGTTCTGACGCACTTCCGGCGGTTGCGGATTGTCGGCGGTGTCCGCCGCGCTCATGAAGATCGACCATAACCGGCGATTAAACAGCAACGCCTGGTGCATGTTCTTGTCGGGACCCTGCCAGTTGGTCTGGACGTCTTGCAGATGCTGTGCCGCCTTCAAGAGCGCCTGCGCCTCGATTTCCCGAGGAGCACCCGTGGTGTGCGAGGTGCGAGAGTAGGCTTGAGCAGCATTCGACATACATGACCTCAACTGGGATTTATGCGGAAAGCAGCGATCCAAACTGCCTTTGTTTTATACCTCCCTGATTTTAAGATATGGTTATCGGCCTTTTTCAAATACCTCAGGACGCTAAAGAATCCTGGTTTTGTCACAGCAGAACCAGCCTTTGTTGCCACGAGAATCGGCAGAGTTTTTCATCCTGTTGTGTCAGTTCGGCCTGTATCAGCGGAGCAACTGAAGCACGCTCTGCTGCGACTGGTTGGCGAGCGCCAGCGCCGAGACCGCGATCGACTGGCGGGTCGCCAGCGCCTGGCTGTTGGCCGCTTCCTCGTTGGTGTCGGCCAGCGTCAGGTTCGAGGCGCCGGTCTGCAGCACGTTGATCA
>JAGXAF010000048.1 GCA_018971675.1 Bradyrhizobium sp. | reverse complement strand
ACCATCGTGGCGATCATCGGCATCATCCTGCTGATCGGCATCGTGAAGAAGAACGCGATCATGATGATCGATTTCGCGATCGACGCCGAACGCAACGAGGGCAAGCCGCCGCGCGAGGCGATCTACCAGGCCTGCCTGTTGCGGTTCCGACCGATCCTGATGACGACCATGGCCGCGGTTCTCGGCGCACTGCCCTTGATGCTCGGCACCGGCGCCGGTTCCGAATTGCGGCATCCGCTTGGCATTTCCATCGTCGGTGGCCTTCTGGTCAGCCAGATGCTGACACTGTTCACCACGCCGGTGATCTATCTCTGGTTCGACCGGCTGGCGATCCGATTTGCCTTTCGCACACGCGAGGCTGGCCCCGCGAATGAATTGAATTGAGCGTCGAGCCGCATGATAGGCCCCTCAACACCCTTCATCCGCCGGCCGGTCGCGACAACATTGCTGACCTTCGGGCTTGCCGCGGCGGGGGCCGTAGCGTTTTTCAAGCTGCCGGTCTCGCCACTGCCGCAGGTCGACTTTCCAACCATTTCGGTGCGCGCAACCCTGCCAGGCGCAAGCCCCGAGGATGTCGCGACCACGGTAGCCAGCCCGCTCGAACGCCATCTTGGGCAGATCGCCGACGTCACCGAGATGACTTCGAGTTCGACGGTAGGTGGAACTCGTATCACGCTGCAGTTCGGACTGAACCGGAATATCGATGGCGCCGCGCGCGACGTGCAGGCCGCGATCAACGCGGCCCGAGCCGACCTGCCGACAAGCCTGCGGACCAATCCAACTTACAAGAAAGTCAATCCGGCGGACGCCCCGATCGTCATTCTGGCATTGACCTCGGACACGATGACGCGCGGCGAGGTCTATGACGCGGCATCGACCGTGCTGGCGCAGAAACTCTCGCAAGTCGAAGGCATCGGCGAGGTCGTTGTCAGCGGCAGTTCGCTGCCGGCGGTTCGCGTCGATCTGATTCCGCAGGCGATCTACAAATACGGCATTGGCCTGGAAGACGTGCGGGCCGCGCTGGCAAGCGCCAACGCCCACAGCCCGAAGGGCGGCATCGATGTCGGCGACCGGCGCTATCAAATCTATGCGAACGATCAGGCCAACAAGGCCGCCGACTATCAATCGCTGATTGTCGCCTATCGCAACGGCGCCGCGGTGCATCTCTCCGACGTCGGCGAGGTCACCGACGGGGTGGAAAACCTGCGCAACGCCGGCCTTGCCAACGGCAAGCCGGCCGTCCTGATCATTCTCTACCGGCAGCCGGGCGCCAATATCATCAGCACGGTGGACCGGGTCAAGCAGTTGCTGCCGCAGTTGCGGGCTTCGATTTCACCCGCGATCGACGTCGGGCTGGCCGTCGACCGCTCGACGACCATTCGCACGTCGCTGCACGACGTCGAGCGCACCCTGGTGCTTGCCGTATTGCTGGTGATCATCGTGGTGTTCGCCTTCCTGCGGAACCTGCGCGCCACCTTTATCCCGGTCGTGGCGATATCGGTGTCGCTGGTGGCGACCTTCGCGGCGATGTACCTGATCGGCTACAGTCTCGACAATCTCTCGCTGATGGCGCTTACGGTCGCCACCGGATTCGTGGTCGACGACGCCATCGTCGTGCTCGAAAATGTCACGCGCTATATCGAGGGCGGGCTGTCGCCGCTGGAAGCAACGTTGAAAGGCGCCAATGAGGTGGCCTTCACCGTGCTGTCGATGAGTATCTCGCTGATTGCCGTGTTCATCCCGATCCTGTTGATGGGCGGGATCGTGGGCCGGCTGTTTCGCGAATTCGCGGTGACGATCTCGATCGCGATCCTGATCTCTCTCGTGATCTCGCTGGCCACCACGCCGATGATGTGCGCGGTATTGCTGCGCGGAGAGGCCGGCGGGAAACGCGGGCGGCTGTACCAGATCAGCGAACGCTTCTTTGAGGGGATGCTGAATCTTTACCGCCGATCGCTGACTTCGGCGCTGCGGCACCCCGCGACCATGATGCTGATCCTGGCGGTCGTCCTTGGCCTCAATTTCTACCTCTACGACGCCATCCCGAAAGGCTTCTTCCCGCAACAGGACACCGGCCGGATGATCGGCATTGTCCAGGCCGACCAGAGTATTTCATTTCAGCTGATGCAGCAGAAGCTGACGCAGTTCGTCTCCATCCTCAAGCAGGACCCCGCGATCGAAACCGCTGTCGGATTCACCGGCGGCGGCCAGACCAATTCCGGTTTCATGTTCGTCTCGCTGGTGCCGCTGAACCAGCGTGGCATCTCGGTGGATCGCGTCATCGCGCGGTTGCGACGCAAGATGGCGGTGGTTCCAGGTGCGACCCTGTTTCTGCAAGCGGTACAGGACATCCGGGTCGGCGGACGCGCCAGCAACGCGCAGTATCAATACACCCTGCAAGCCCCTTCCCTGGAGGAGCTCAATGAATGGTCGCCGAAAATCGCAGCCGCGCTGCAGCGGGAGCCCTCGATCCTGGCCGACGTCAACAGCGACCAGCAGAACAAGGGGCTCGAGTCCAATCTGGTCATCGACCGCGATGCCGCCGCGCGACTCGGCGTCACCGTCAGCCAGATCGACAACACCCTCTATGACGCGTTCGGCCAGCGTCAGGTATCGACGATCTACGTTGCCCGCAACCAGTATCACGTGATCATGGAGGTGGCTCCGCGCTTTTGGCAGAATCCGGAGACGCTGAAGGACGTCTATGTTTCGACGTCAGGCGGCTCGGTTGGCGGATCGCAGGCGACCAACGCGGTGGCCGGCACGGTTGCAGCCCCGGGGCTATCGTCCACCGCTACTTCCGCCAACGCGCAAGCCGCCCGCAACCTTGCTACCAATTCGATCGGCGCGACCGGCAAGGCCGCTGCATCAACCGGCTCGGCCGTATCCACCAAGCAGGAGACGATGATTCCGTTGTCCGCGGTCGCCGGTTTCACGCAAGGCGCGACGCCGCTGGCGGTCAATCATCAAGGTCTGCTGGTTGCCACCACCATTTCGTTCAATTTACCGCCCAGCGTGGCACTGAGTACCGCCGTTGCCACCATCGAATCCACCATGAACAAGATCGGCGTGCCCGCGACGGTCCGCGGCTCGTTTCAGGGCGCCGCAAAAGTCTTCCAGGATTCGCTCAATAACCAGCCGTTCCTGGTGCTCGCAGCGCTGGTCACGATCTATATCGTGCTCGGCGTGCTCTATGAGAGCTACGTGCATCCGCTGACGATCCTGTCGACGCTGCCGTCCGCCGGCGTCGGCGCGCTGCTGGCCCTGATGGCCTTCCGCACCGAATTCAGCATCATGGCGCTGATCGGAGTCATTCTCCTGATCGGCATCGTCAAGAAGAATGCGATCATGATGATCGATTTCGCGCTGGACGCTGAACGCAGCCGCGGACTTAGCTCCCGCGACGCGATCTACGAGGCCTGTCTGCTGCGCTTTCGGCCAATCATGATGACGACCATGGCGGCCATGCTCGGGGCGTTCCCGCTTGCGATCGGCGTGGGCGAAGGCGGTGAATTGCGGCAGCCGCTCGGCATCGCGATCGTCGGCGGTCTCGCCCTGAGCCAGGTGCTGACGCTCTACACCACCCCGGTGATCTATCTGTACCTCGACCGCTTCCGTCTCTGGAGCCAGCGGCGGCGGGGCGGCAGCGCTGTAGCCCGGATGCAACCGGGCGAATAAATGTCAACAACAACCCTCATGACAGGCCTAGCGCTTGGCCGGCCGCTATGCGATGTCGGATCGAAGCTCAAGCCGGTGCCTCATGACTAAGGTTGCGCGCAAGCCGAAATCCAGAACCGCGCGACAACGTGGCGTGATTTGCGTCGCGCCGGTACTTGCCGTGCTGCTGCTCGCCCCGGCGCTGTCCGGCTGTATTCTTGGCTCCGAGCGGCCGGAACTCAATCTCGAGGTTCCCGCGGCCTATCGCGAAGCGTCGCTGCGCTCGGCTGATGCCGCGGTGCCGGCGCTGGACTGGTGGCGCGGTTTTCGCTCGAAAGAGCTGACCACGCTGATGGAAAACGCGCAGGTCTTCAATCTCGATATCGCGGTAGCCGTGGCCCAGATCGTCCAGGCCGACGCCCAGGTCGGTGTTTCCGGGTCGCCGCTGTTTCCGTCGGTGACGGGAACGGCGACGGCCGAGCGGCAAAAGGTTTCGACCGCGACGGCCGGCGGCGGTACGGTGGCCAACGTTGGCGTCGGCGGCTCGACTTTCTCGAATTACAATCTCGGCCTCAGCGCAAGCTACATGATCGACTTCTGGGGCAAGAACCGCGCCACGCTGTATGCAGCCGAGGAAAGCGCGACGGTCGCCCGCTATAACCGCGAGGTGGTGACGCTGACGACGCTGGTCACCGTCGCCAACACCTACTTCCAGGTGCTGGCCGCGCAGGACCAGTTGCGCGTCGCCCGGCGCAACCTCGCCGCCGCCGAGCGCATATTGACACTTATCAAGCAGCAATTCGCCGGCGGCACGGCGTCGCAGCTCGATGTGTCGCAGCAGGAGGCGCTGGTCTCCACCGAGCGCGCGACGATCCCGCCGCTCGAAGTCACGTTGAAGCAGAACATCGCTGCGCTTGCGCTTCTGGAGGCGCGGGCGCCGGCCAACTTCAATATCGCGGGCGGCACGCTGACCTCGATCGTCGTTCCCCGGGTGACGCCGGGCCTGCCTTCCGAACTGCTCTATCAACGGCCGGACATCAGGCAGGCCGAAGCGCAGCTGGCCTCCTCCAATTTCAGCGTGGAATCGGCGCGCGCCGCCTTCTTCCCGCAGATCCAGTTGACCGGGACCACAGGCGTGCAGAGTACGGCGCTGGCCGCGCTGTTCGGACCGGGCGCCTGGTATTACACACTCGCCGCGGGGCTGACCCAGCCGATCTTCGACGGCTTCCTGCTCGAAAGCCAGTTGAAGCAGGCCAAGGGCGTGCAACTGCAAAACCTGCAGGCCTACCGCAAGGCGGTGCTGTCGGCTTTCGCGGACGTCGAGAAGGCGCTGGTGGCCTTGTCGGAAACCACGCGGCAGGAGCGGCTGCAGATCGAGGCGGTCAACAATTCGCGGAAAGCCTTCGACGTCTCGGAAACCCAGTTGCGCGCCGGCACCGTCAACCTGATCACCGTGCTGCAAACCCAGCAGACGCTGCTCACCGCCGAGAACACGCTGGCGCAGGTGCGGCTGACCAAGCTGCTGGCCGCCTCGAGCCTGTTCCAGGCGCTCGGCGGCGGATGGACGCCAGACGGCAGGCTGGCCGCGGTACAAGCGCCGGAGGTGGCGCAATGAACCGGCCGGTCGCATGGAGGATGCTGTTCGGCGCCGTCTCGATCTGCACCGTGCTGACGACGGGCATGGGGCCCTCGCCGGCCCGCGCACAGCTGGCCAACAATACCCCGCTCGCCTTCGGCATGAACGTCGAAGAGGTCTCGGCGGCGCTGGGCACGACACTGGTTGATGTCAGGGGCCGCCTTGGTAACGAGATATTTCTGGCTTTGCCCGATGTCAAAGGCAGCACCTTGTCGGATCGGAGAGACGGTCTTTATTTGCAGTTCCGGCGCGGCAAGCTCGACGGCTGGAAGGGTGATTGGGGCACGAGCCACCCATGTTGCAGGTGATGGTGCGACCCGTGGACATGCCGACATGAAGAGACTGAGCAAATGGATGGCCGCCACCGTCCTCATGGCTTCGGCGGGCACGGCGGTGGCACAGAGCGCGCATCCGCCATTTCTGCAACGGAACGCGCCTCTCACCGCTTGGTATTATGACGGCCGCGACGATACCCGGGATTTCCAGAACAACGGCTTCTTCCCCGGCGATTTTGCTGCCAGTCCGCCTCACGCATGGCCTGGGGCCTCCGGCCTCCTCGGTTTCAGGCCCGCCGGCGGCTCGCATTTTGCACCGATCTATTGCACGCGGCGATATCGTTCCCACAACCCGAGGCCTGGCTATTTCCAGGGCGACGATGGAATTTGGTATCGCTGCTGGCGGTAGTCCAGAAAGCTAATCCGCTATCTCGATCAGCACCGGCTGATGGTCCGAGGCCGAGGTCGCCTGGTCCACCTCGATATGGCGCACGCGGCTTGCGAGGTCTTCGGTTACGAAGACAAAATCGCGGCAGTCGGCGCCATCGGGCCATTGCGTCCGATCGTGGACCCCGCAGGTGGGCTGGCGGGGCTGGCCCGGCCGGCAGATCTCCCAGGCGTCCCGATAGTTCAGTCCAGGTCGCCGCGAGGCGTGCAGCAATCGATGCTGGACGTCCGTCACGTCAAAATTGAAATCCCCGCAAAGGATGCTGGAAGCAGCCAGTGTCTGGCTGCCATAGGGCTCGGCATGAACGGCGCTCGAGGCCAAAGGATTGGTCGAGGCCTCTTCCTGCAAATCCAATAACCGCACGATCTGGGCTTCGCGCTGGGCGGCTGAATAAAATTCGAGATGCGTGTTGACGATCCGGACCGGACCGAACGCGGCTTGCACCGTCACGTCCAGCGCCATGCGCCGCATGCTGCGCGGCGCGTTGATCCGCAGCCAGGGCAACAGATGACCAGCGATTTGCAGAACCGGTAGCCGCGACAGCGTCATGTTGCCGAAGCGATGCGCCCTGCCCTCGCTATCGACGGCTTCAACCGCGGGACGAAATACGGGCTGGTGGTCCGGCAGCAAGGCGGACAGCGCCACGCTCTGATCGGTGCCACTGTCGAGCGCAGCAAAATGATCCGATACTTCCTGAAAGCAGAACACGTCGGCGTCTGCCAGCGACTTCGCCACCGACACGATCCGCGCCAGGTCGGTCACGCCGTCGCAGCCTTTCCCGCACTGGACATTCCAGGTCACCAGCCGCATCAGCGAATGCCCGCCCGCATGAAGGATTGCACGAACTGCCGCTGGAACAGCAGGAAAGCGATCAGAAGCGGCGCCATGGTCATGACCGTCGCCGCCGAAATGATCGACCAGTCCACGCCGGTCTCCGGCGCGCCGAACACCGCAAGCCCCACCGTCAGCGGCCGGCTGTCGACCGAATTGCTGACGATCAGCGGCCAGAGAAAATTGTTCCAGTGATAGCTGACCGAGACCAGCGCAAACGCGATGTAGGTCGGCCGCGCCAGCGGCACATAAACCCGCCAGAGCACTTGCAGCGGCCCCGCGCCCTCAACCCGCGCCGCATCGACCAGTTCCTGCGGAACGCTTTTAAAGGTCTGCCTGAGCAGGAAGATGGCAAAGGCGCTGGCGAGATAAGGCAGCGCGATCGCCGGGATGGTGTCGAGCAGCCCGATGGCGCTAATGGCGCGGTAATTCTCGACGATCAGCACGTCCGGCATGATCATCAGTTGCAGCAGCACCAGCGCAAAGGCGATGCCGCTGCCCCTGAATTTGAACCGGGCAAACGCATAGGCCGCAAGCGTCGACAGCACCAGCTGCCCGGCGAGCACCATGCATACCAGCATGACGGTGTTGAGATAGTAACGCCCGAACGGCGCCTGGCTCCAGGCCCGCGAAAAGTTCTCCAGCGTCCATGGCGCCGACAGGCTGAACGAGGTCGCATAGGCAGCCGGATGCAGCGCGCTCCAGAACGCATAAGCGAGCGGCGCAAGCCACACCAGCGCCAGCAGCCATGCTGCGACCAGTTCGATCAGATGCGTGCGTCGGTTCATTGATAATGAATCCTGCGGTCGAGGTAGCCGAATTTTACCAACGCGAGCGTACTCAGGATCACCAGCAGCACCACCGTCAGCGTCGCCGCATAAGCGGAATCCTGGAACGTGAAGGCGACCTCGTAAATGTAGTAGAGCAGAAGCGTGCTGGCATTGCTCGGACCACCCTTGGTCATGATCACGAGGTGATCGACCAGCTTGAAGCTGTTAATCACCGCGTTGATCGCCACGAACAAGGTGGTCGGCATCAACAGCGGAAAGGTGATGCGCCGGAAAATGGTCCAGCGACCCGCGCCCTCGACCGCCGCCGCTTCCTCGAGGTCGGGCGGAAGCTGCTGCAGCGCCGCCAGATAGAAGATCATGAAGAAGCCGGCTTCCTTCCAGATCACCATCACGATCAGGCAGCCCATCACGGTGCGGGGATCGCCGAGCCAGTTCCAGCCCGGCAAGCCGAAGAGTCCGCGCAGCTGATCGAGCAGCCCGTAATCGGGCGTGTAAAAGAACAGCCAGATGTTGGCGACTGCGATCATCGGCAGCACGGTCGGCGTAAAGAACGCCAGCCGCAGGAAACCGCGACCGCGCATGTTGCGGTTGACCCACAATGCCATCAACAGTGCCAGTGCGATCGAGGTCGGCACCGTGCCGAGCGCGAACCAGATATTATTGACCAGCGCCTTCCAGAAGATCGGATCCTGGAACATCGCCTGGTAATTGTCGAAGCCGACAAAGAGCTGCGCGCCGTTGCGCTTGGTAATGAAGAAGCTGTGCTTGATCGTGGCGAGGATCGGGTAATGCGTAAACGCGGCGAGCAGTACGGCCGCGGGCAGCAGCAACAGCCAGGCATTCACCGCGTTCCACCACGCATGCGATTTTGGCGCGCGGGTGCTGACTTGTGATGTGGCTGTCTGATACGGCATCAATTCGAACATCCGGACGGCAGCAAGCCGCCGTCCGGCATTTCTCTCTTGCTATTTGTAGGTACGCAACACGCGATCGGATTGCTGCTGGGCTTCCGCCAGCGCCGCCTCGGGCTTTTGCGTGCCGGTGACCGCGGATTGCACGGCGTCGTTGACGAATTTGTAGATACGGCCGTTGTCATGCACCGACAGTTCAGGCACGGCATATTCGAGCTGGTCGCGCGCCACCGTCGCGGCCGGGAACCCCTTGGCGTAGTCCTCCATCGCCTTGGTCTTGTAGGCTGCCGGCGACACCGCGACATAGCCGGTCTTGATGCTCCACTCGGCCGCCTGTTCTGGCGCCGTCATCCATTTGATGAAGGTGACCGCCGCCTTCTGCTGCTCGGGGGTGGCGCTCTTGAAGATATAGAAGCTGCCACCGCCGGTCGGCGAGCCGCGCTGCTCTTTCGCGGGCAGCATCGCGACGCCGAAATTGAACTTGGCGCCATTCTTCACCGCGGTCAGGTTGCCCGTGGTGTGCCACATCATCGCGGTCTTGCCCTCGATGAAGTCGCTGCGCAGCGTCGCCCAGTCGATGCTGCCGGTCGGCATCACGTTTTCCTTGCGCGACAGATCAACCCAGTAGTCGAGCGCCGCAACCGTCTTCGGCGCGGTGAGATACACCTCGGTCCCGGCCCCGTTCATCAGATGCTGCTTGTTCTCGATCGCCAGCGCCTGCAGCATCCAGTAGGCATAACCGGTGGTCGGAATCTCGACGCCCCAGCGCGTGACGTTGCCCGAGCCGTCCTTCTTGACGAGCTTCTCGCCCATCGCGACCATTTCATCCCAGCTCGCGGGCGCCTTCTCCGGATCAAGGCCGGCGTCCTTGAACGCGTCCTTGTTCCAGTACAACACGATGGTGGAGCGTTGGAACGGAATGCTCCAGGTCTTGCCATCGACCTGACCGTTGGCCATGAAGGCCGGATAGAAATCCTTGAACCAGGCTTTATCCGCAACCAGGCCGTCGAACGGCACGATCGCGTTCTCGTCGATCAAGGTGAACACGTCGGTTGAGAGCAGCACCGACAATTGAGGCGGCTGGCCGCCCTTCATGGCGGTCATCGCTTTCGTCATGGTATCGGTGTAGTTGCCGGCATAGACCGCCGTCACCTTGATGTCGGGATTCTCCTTTTCGAAGCGGCCGACCATGTCGTCGATGATCTTGGTGACGGGGCCGCCGACCGCGACCGGGTAATACATCGTGAGATCGACCGCGGCCGCCGGATGCGCCGACATCAGCAGCGCTGCCAGCGCCGCACCCAGAATCGTCTGCCCAAAACCCTTCACATTGACCTCCTCTGTTGCGGCGCCAGCCGGGCGCCGGTCGCTTGATCGAACTGATGCTCATCGCTGGCCGACCAGGCCAGTTGTATCGCCTCGCCGGGCGCCGCCTTGCTGAAGCCGTCCTGCCGCACCGAGACCGGTTGGCCCTCGAACTCGCACAGTACGATGCTGTCAGCCCCCAGATGTTCGACGCTCTTTACCCGGGCCGGGCGACCATCCTGCGACACGATGTGGATGTGCTCGGGCCGGACCCCGACCAGCCTGTCGTTCCGGGCAATCAGGTTCATCGGCGGCGTGCCGATAAACCGCGCGGTAAAGGCGGTTTCGGGGCGGCGGTAGAGCGCTTCGGGCGATCCGTTCTGCTCGATACGACCGTCGCGCATCAGGATGACGCGGTCGGCCATGGTCATGGCCTCGGTCTGGTCGTGGGTGACGTAGACCATGGTCATGCCGAGCCGCTGTTGGAGAGCGCGGATCTCGGTGCGCATTTCATGACGTAGCTTGGCGTCGAGGTTGGACAGCGGCTCGTCCATCAGGCACAGCCTGGCCTCGGCAATGATGGCCCGACCCAGCGCCACCCGCTGGCGCTGGCCACCGGACAATTGCGCCGGCTTGCGGTCCAGAAGCTGGCTCAGGCCGACGATATCGGCAACCCGCTTCAGCCTCGAATCCCGCTCGGCCCGGGGAACCCGGCGCACCCGCAGGCCGAAGATGATGTTCTCCGCCACGCTGAGATGAGGAAACAGCGCGTAGGACTGGAATACCATTGCGATTTGACGCTGGGCCGGCGTCAGATGGGTGACATCGGTGCCGGCGATCATCACCGTGCCGCTGTCCGGCTGTTCCAGCCCCGCGATCAGCCGCAGCGTGGTCGACTTGCCGCAGCCCGAGGGCCCGAGCAGAACCAGCAGCGAGCCCTCCTCCGCCTCAAGGCTGATGCCGTCAACCGCACGCGCCGTCCCCCAGCCCTTGACGACCCGATCGAGCCTGATTGCGGACATGGGCTACCGGCCGGCTTTTGCGGCAGGGAGGCCTTGGGTCCTTCCATCGCCCCCCAGCGCCGTGGCAAGGCCAGATAGTCCGTGACGGCCTTCTATCCGCTTCGCCTGCCGCACCGCAGCCGCCTCCCTAGCCACGCCATTGTCCAGCTTGCTAGCAATAAAATATGGCGACGGCGACCCCGATCAATGTGTCATCTGCCCGCGACAAATAGAACTGCTCCAGCCGGCGCATGGGCCAGGAGGGCTCCTGCCGACCGGCGGCCGCCACTATCACGCCATTACGAACCAGCCGAAACAGAATGCTGATCTGGACCCCGGCGTCGCCAGACGCCCGATCATAGCGACCGCGGCGGGTCATTGCCGCCACCGTCGGGCGCGGCCGGGGCTTGGCGGCGAAGAGCGTCAGGGCCGAATGTTCGATCCCGATCGGCGCCAGACCGAGACCCATGCCAAGATTCTGGATCGACTTCGGTCAGGCATTGCGCTCAAGCGCTTGCTGCGCGAACGCCGCCGATCCCGAATTCAGCAGCACGATAGCCATCAAAGCGCGGGGGGCCCGGGTCGAGGCTGCGACTTCTTCGGCGCAGTTCGACGTCGTCGAAGGGCGATGAGGAGACAAAAGAAAACCGGCGCAACTCAGGTGCTGCACCGGTCGATAAACCCGGACCGCCGTCACGGATGACGGCAATAGCTGCCATCGATCCCCAACGGCATCCATCGGGCACGGGCGAAGGTCACGCCGCGCCGTTCAAACTCAGACCGCGTCCTTCGCAGCCTTGACCGGGCGCGCCCTGACGATCTTGCGGGCCGGCTTGGCCTTGAAGGTCATTGCTTCACCGGTGAAGGGGTTGGTGCCCTGCCGTGCCTTGGTGGCGGGCTTCTTGATCACGACGAATTTAGCGAACCCCGGGACCAGGAAGACGCCGGACTTCTTGAGCTCTTTATAGCCGACGCTCGCCATCGTCTCGAGTACGCCCTTGACGTCCTTCTTGGCGACGTCGGTTTCGCTGGAGATCTTTTCGATCAGCTGCGACTTTGTCATCTGTACTGCCATTTCGTCTCCTATGGGTTGATTCTTGCTACGCGACAGTATTTCGAAATCCCTAGCGGAAAACCGCGGATGCCGCGATCTGCACAGCTTTTGTGGCTGCAAAGCCCTATTTTTCAGCCGAATCCAGACATCGAAGCGCGGCACCCCTTGGAAATTAGGGGTTTTAAGTGATTCTGGCTAGCGGGAAGCAGAAATAGCAGCCTCGCGCGGCAACGGGCCGGGCCTCGCGACACCGATCGAGCCTGATCCTGGGCCATCAGGATCGTGTCGATGCAAGCGTTCAGTCCGGCGCGCCGGAGCCGCCGCCATCCGCGTCGACCGCCTTCCATGCGCCAGCCTGGCCCTGCCCGCGGCGGTTACCGTGCTGCGGGTTTGCGCTCCGTCGGATGAATGTCGACCTCGCGCAGCCGACCCATCCGCAGCACGTCCATGTGCAGCGAGCGGTCGATGCGGTCGCGATCCAGCGTACGGATCAGATCGTCGACACCGTTAATGTCGACCCCGTCGAGACGGATGACGACGTCGCCCGGCAACACTCCGGCCTGAGCCGCCGGCCCATCCGGCTCGATCTGCATCAACAATGCGCCCATCTTGTTCTCGATGCCGGCGAGCACGGCATGCCGACGCGGAATCGGCGCGCTCTGTCCGGACACGCCGATATAGGCGCGCCGTACATGGCCGTGCCGGATGATCTCCGACAGCACGAACTGCGCCGTGTTGCTGGCGACCGCAAAACAGATCCCCTGCGCGCCATTGATGATTGCGGTGTTGATGCCGACCACCTCTGCATTCGACGACACCAGCGGCCCGCCGGAGTTGCCGGGGTTGAGCGCGGCGTCGGTCTGGATGACGTCCTCGATGGTGCGGCCGTTGACCGAGCGGATCGAGCGGCCGAGTGCCGATACCACACCCGCGGTGACGGTCGATTCAAAGCCGAGCGGGTTGCCGATCGCGACCACGAGCTGGCCACGCCGCAGCCTTTTGGAATCGCCGAGCGAGGCGTAATGCAGGTCACGCACGCCGTCGGCGCGCAGAAGCGCGAGATCGGTGTCGGGATCGACGCCGAGCACGCGCGCGTCCGTAACCATGCCTTCATTGTCGCGCAGCCTGATCTGCCTTGACGTGCCGACCACATGGCTGTTGGTCAGCACCAGACCGTCGGGTGAAATCACGATGCCGGATCCGAGCCCGCCACGCTCGCGCGCCTGCGGCACTTTCGGCCCGGTCTCGACGCGCACCACGGCCGGACCAATGCGCTCGGTGACGCCGATCACCGCATTGGAATAGGCGTCCAGCAAAGGCCGATCGTCGGCCGGAGCCGGTTCGGGGGCTTCGGATGACGGGAAATCATCGATCGTTCGAGTAGAATCCAACATGGCCAATCCTCTAGCGAGGATAGATGGTGGCCATGTTTCGCGGAAACAAGATCCGAGCGCGCCCCTGCCCCGGCGCGACGCCGGGGTCAGACCAACGAAAATCGCATCAAGGCAAGGCTTGAACGAGGCAAGTCTTCAGCTCTCAACGCGGGACCAGCGTCAGGCAGCCTTCCTGGTCTCCAGGTCGGCTTTCCACTGACCGAGCGTCGCGAGCGAATTCATCCGCGCGCGGTGGCTGAACGCCTGCTGTCCGGCGGCGACATTTTCGGCCTTGCCGGACCACGCCTTTTGCGGCGCCGCCTGCAGCGCGCGGCCATAGGAGAACGTCAGTTTCCACGGCACGCCGCCGATCCGGTTCATGGCGTCGAGATGGGCAGTGGCTTCTTCGTCCGATTGGCCGCCAGACAGGAACGCGATGCCCGGCACCGCCGCCGGCACGCAATGTTTCAGCATCCGCACCGTCTTCTCCGCGACCTCCTCGACCGGAGCCTGCTTCGGGCATTTCTTGCCCGAGATCGCCATGTTGGGCTTGAGGATCATGCCTTCGAGCGCGACGCGCTGGATCCGCAATTCCTGGAACACCTTGTTGAGGACGCGCTGAGTGACGTCGTAACAGCGGTCGATGTCGTGATCCCCGTCCATCAGCACTTCAGGCTCGACGATCGGCACAATCTGGGCCTGCTGGCACAGTGCCGCATAGCGCGCCAGCGCATTCGCGTTGACATGGATCGCCGTCATGCTGGGAATGTCCTTGCCGATGTCGATCACCGCGCGCCATTTCGCAAACCGGGCGCCCTGCTTGTAGTAATCCGCCAGCCGGCCTGCGAGCTTGTCGAGGCCCGCGGTGATCAGTTCGCCAGGGCAGTTCGGCAGCGGCTGCGTGCCCTCGTCGACCTTGATGCCGGGGATCGCGCCGGCCTGCTCGATCACCTTGACCAGCGGCGTGCCGTCCTTGGCCTTTTGCCAGATGGTCTCGTCATACAGAATGACGCCGGAGATGCATTTCGACATCGCATCCATCGAGCGAAACAACATTTCCCGATAGTCGCGCCTGGTATCCTCGGTGGACTCGACCTTGATCGCGTCAAATCGCTTCTTGATGGTGCCGGTAGATTCGTCGGCGGCGAGAATCCCCTTGCCTGGCGCTACCATGGCCAGGGCCACCTTGTTAAGATCGGAAAGATTCATCGCTACCTCCCGAAAGTTATGATTTTTCTGAATCAAGAACGCTACAGCGCGTAAATCGTTGCAGCCGGCAGCATAGGCAAAGCGCGCTGGATGCTCAAGCGCGGGATGGCCGCCGCTTCAGCAATCACACCCGCTGATCCGACTTCGCCGCGACACTCTGGCGCGCCGTGAGCGAACCGCTGTACGATGACGAAAAATACCGGCACGAACAGCACCGCTAGGCAGGTCGAGGCCAGCATTCCCGAAAACACGGTGATGCCGATCGACTTCCGGGCATTGGCGCCGGCCCCGGTCGCGAGCACCAAAGGCAGCACGCCGAGGATGAAGGCAAAAGACGTCATCAGGATCGGCCGGAACCGGGCCCGCGCCGCCTCGACCGCGGATTCGAGCAACGGCTTGCGATCCCGCCCATGCAGTTCGATGGCGACCTCGACGATCAGGATCGCGTTCTTGGCGGATAGCGCAATCAGCAGGATGATGCCAATCTGCGTATAGAGGTTATTGTCGATCCTCAGTCCCGACAACACCAGCATTGGGCCAAGCAACGACAACGGCACGGCCAGGATGACTGAAATTGGCGCGTACCAGCTTTCATATTGTCCAGCGAGCACCAGGTACACCAGTAGCAACGCCAGGCCAAAGGCCCAATAGATCTGACCGCCGACGGCTTTCTCCTGGTACGACATCGCCGTCCACTCATAGCCCGCGCCGGGCGGCAAGGTCTTGGTGGCGATCTCCTCCATCAGCGCCATCGACTGGCCTGAACTGTAGCCGGCCGCAGGCAGGCCGATGATCGTCGCGGACGGATAGAGATTATACAGGCTGATCAGCGAGGGGCCGACCGATGGCTTGATGGTCGCCACCGTGCCTAGCGGCACCATGTTGCCCTGGCTGTTGCGCACCATCATGTTTTCGATGTCTCGCGGCGTCAGGCGATACAGCGAATCCGCCTGAGCGTAGACCTGGAAGGTTCGGCCAAACTTGGTGAACTGGTTGACAAAGCTCGACCCGAGATACGACGACAGCGTCGAGAAGATCTGGTCAGTTGTGACATACAGGGTCTGGGTCTTGATCCGGTCCACCTCGACATCGAATTGTGGCACCATCGAACGGAACGACGAACTGACCCGTTGCAGCGCACTTTGCGTCTGCGCATCGGCGACAATGGTGGCGGTGATCGCCTGCAATTTGCCGAAGTCCGCGTTGCCATCGCGCAATTGCACCTGCATGGCGAAGCCGGCGGCATTGCCGATGCCCTGGATCGGGGGCGGCGGTATCACCAGGATCCGGGCTTCCGGGATCGCCGAAAGCTTCTCGTTCAATCCGACGAACAGCGAGCGCAAATCCTGGCCTTGCCCGCGTTCGCTCCACTCCTTGAGGATCAGATAGGCGACGCCGGCATTGGCCAGGCTCGACGAGTTGTCGAGCGCCGATATGCCGGCAATGCTGATGACCTGATCGACGCCTGGCACCTTGCCTGCAATTTCACTGACCTGGCCCAGAACGTGCTGGGTGCGGTCGAGCGCGGCGCCATCGGGCAGTTGCACCGCCACCAGCAGATAGCCCTGGTCCTCGATCGGAATAAAGCCAGTCGGCACTCTCGACAGGCCGTAACCGCTGACGCCGATCAGGATGAGCGCGAGGACCACGCAAAGACCGCTATGGTCAGTCATGCGCACCATCAGCCAACCATAGCCGCGCTCGAGGCGGTTATAGACCGCGTTGAAACCGCGGTAGAAAAAGTTGCGTTGTTCCGGCGGCGCCGGCCGCCGCAGCCACAGCGCGCATTGCGTCGGCTTCAAGGTGGCGGCGTTGACGGCGCTCAGCAGCGCGGTCGCGGCAATCACCAGCGCGAACTGCGCATACATCCGTCCCGTCAGTCCAGGGAGGAAGGCCGCAGGCAGAAACACTGAAATCAGCACCAGCGTGATGCCGATGATCGGCGCGAACAGCGCATCCATCGCGCTGATGGCAGCGTCGTGGCCCGACATGCCTTTTTCGATATTGTGCGCGGCGCCTTCGACCACCACGATGGCATCGTCCACCACGATGCCGATCGCAAGCACGATGGCGAACAGGGTCGAGATATTGACGGTGAAGCCGAGCGCCGCCATCGCCGCAAAAGCGCCGATAATAGTCACCGGCACCGTGGTCGCCGGCACCAGCATCGCGCGCCAGTCCTGCAGGAAGACCAGGATCACCACGAGGACCAGCACGCCGGCCTCGACCAGCGTTTTGTAGACCTCGTTGATCGACGCAGAAACGAACTTGGTGGTATCGAATGGCGTATCGTATTTTATGTCTTGCGGAAATGTCGCGGCGAGCTGCGCCATCTTTTTTTCTACCGCCTGCTCGACTTCGAGCGCGTTGGCGCCCGGCGACTGGAACACGCCGATGCCTGTGGCCGGCTTCCTGTTCAGCGAAAACATCTGGCTGTATGTCTGGGCGCCGAGTTCCACATGGCCAACGTCGCGCACACGGGTGATGTCGCCATTATTGCCAGTCTTGACGATGATATCCTCGAACTGGCTGGTATCGTCGAGGCGTCCGTTGACGTTCAGCGTATACTGGAACGCCTGGCCCGGCGGGGTCGGCGGCGCGCCGACCTGGCCTGCCGTCACCTGCTGGCTTTGTTGCTGGATCGCCTGGATGACGTCTTGCGGCATCAAGCCGCGCACCTGCAATTTGTTCGGATCGAGCCAGACCCGCATCGAATACTGGCCGGCCCCGAACACCGTCACGTTGCCGACTCCCGGCAATCGAGACAGTTCGTCACGTATGTTAATGGTGGCGAAGTTGCTGAGGAAAAGGCTGTCATACGTCTCATTCGGCGACGTCAGCGTGACGAACAGCAAAATTGCCGTCGACCTCTTCTGCACGGTGACGCCCTGGTTCTGCACTGCCTGCGGCAATTGCGACAACGCGCTCGACACCCGGTTCTGCACCAACACCTGCGCGAAGTTGAGGTCGGTGCCGATCTTGAAGGTCACAGTGAGCGTATAGGTGCCGTCGGCTCCGCTATAGGACTGCATATAGAGCATGTCCTCGACACCGTTGACCTGCTGCTCGATCGGAAGCGCCACGGTATCGATCACGGTCTTGGCGCTGGCTCCGGGATAGCGTGTCGTCACCTGTACCGTCGGCGGCACGACATCGGGATATTGCGCGACCGCCAGGCGAAACAGGCATACGCCGCCGATCAGGATCATCAGAATCGCGATGACGTTGGAAAGGACCGGCCGTTCGATGAAGAATTTCGAAATCATGCGCGGTCCTACTTGGCTGCTGACGGCGTCGACTGCTCGATCTTCTGCAGTTTCGGATCCACCTTCTGGCCGGGAATCGCGCGCAACAGGCCCGCGATCACGACCTTGTCGTCCGGCTTCAGGCCGCGTTCGATCACGCGCAAATCGCCGTCAAGCTGCCCGGTCTGCACCTTGCGCTGCTCGACCACGTTGTCGCCATTCACCACCAGCACGTACCGTCCGGACTGGTCGCTGCCGAGGGAGGCGTCCGGCACCAGCAGTGCATTTTCCTGCTTCTCGAAGGGAACGCGGACCCGGACGAAATATCCGGGCAGTAGCACCCGGTCGGCATTGGGTAGCACGCCACGTACCGGGAGCGTTCCGGTCGACTGGTTGAGCGTCGGCGCCGCGTAATCGAGCTTGCCCTTGTGCGGATAGCCGATTTCGGTTTGCAAGCCGACCTCGACCGGCAGCTGCTTGAGCTCAGCGGTCGAAATTCCTCGCCGGGCGGCTTCGGCCCGGACCCGCAGCACGTCCTGCTCGTTGACGTTGAAGTTCACATAGATCGGATCGAATTGCACGATGGTGGCGAGCTGGGTCGGCGAAGCGACGCCGACCAGTTCGCCGACCGACACGAGATGCGCGCTGACAATGCCGTCGAACGGCGCAGCGACATTGGTGTAGCCGAAATTGACCGCCGCGATCTTGGTGTTGACCTGCGCCTGCTGCAAGTTGGCCATCGCGTTGTCGCGGTTGGCCGTGGACTGTTCGAGGGTAGACTGTGAAACCGCCTGACGCTGCACCAGATCCGACTGCCGCTTGTAATCGGCCTGGGCCTGCTTGAGCGAAGCCTGGGCGCCGAGTTCGGCCGCCTGCGCCTGGTCGAGTTTCAGCTTGTAGGTCTCGGGCTCGATCGTGAACAGCGTTGTGCCCTCTTTCACAAA
>JAGXAF010000047.1 GCA_018971675.1 Bradyrhizobium sp. | reverse complement strand
CGGAACGGAAACGGCTCTAGCCGTGCTTGGTGGGCGTGACGTGCCTGACCGAAACCTTCGAGAACCGGTGCGCCTTGTACGCGCCGATATGCTTGTGGTGGCGATGATGCCGGACCATCCGCGCATCAGCGTTCTGCCCAGTCCGCTTCGCCTTCACCGATTTGGTGGAGGATGCTTGCGTGGTCTTCGCAGTCGTCTGTGCCGTCGTCTTGGCGATCGGCGCGGGCGCCGTCTTGGCCGAGGTGGCCGCCATCGCCGGCGCGGCGAGGACGGAAACGGCGAGCAGCGCTGCGGAAACGATCTTCAACATGTTTGATCTCCTTAAGTGTCCTGGGGATCGGAAGCGGCCGGCCGGACGGACGGTCTCGCCGATCAATGCAGGCCAATCTAGCGAGGCGGCACTGAACCCAGCCTGAAGCCGGGCAGCAGGCTTCGTTCATCTGGATGACATATTGGTCATGTTTCAGCGCGGTCCGGACCGACGGCCAGATGACCCAGGGCGCAAAGCTGGTGGAGTGTTCGGTTGGACGCCATGGCAGTAGAGCCCGGCGCGATGCGTACCCTACTGCATCAGCGCCCGTACCTCGTTCCGAAATGCCCGGCGTGCATCGTCACGCGAGTAGAACATGTGGCCGCCGGGATAAACCACCAGCTTGACGCGCTCGGGTGAAGCAAAGGCAGGTAGCTGGTCGAGCAGGATTTTCGTGCCGAAATACGGCGTGGCCAGATCGAACAAGCCGTGGCCGATCAGAACCTTCAGCTTGGGATCGAGCGCGAGAATCTCCCGCAACTGGTACGCCGATTCCGGCGGACTGATACCGTGACCGAAATCCCAGGCATTTTCGACCGCGCCGTTGAGCAATTGATAGGAGCCGTCCGGCCGCCAGTTCAGCTTGCGCGTGGTGAGATCGACCACCGCGCTGGTCAACGGCGCGAGCAGCGGATCGCCGGATGGATCCTTGAAATGATAGAAGCTGGAATCCGGTAGCGGATCGAGGCCCATCACCGAGGCGTCGTAACGTCCAGTGACCTTGCCGTCCCGGCGGTCGAATTCCCTGCGGAATTCCATCACGTCGAAACGTCCGGCAAGACGCCGGCTCACCGCCTGGTCGATTCCGGTCAGCGCCGCGACCCTGTCGGCGAGCCGCGTGGTGGCCTCGGTGTCGGCAATGCCCTTGATCAGATCGGCGAGGAAGTCGCCGCGCGCATATTGTTCGACATCGGCCATGTCGGCGCGGGTAACCCGACCCTTCGCCTCGCGTGCCACCGCCGCCATGGACGGCAGGCTCACCACATATTGCAGCAGGCTTGAGCCGGTGAATTCGCGGAAGTCGAGTATCGGCGAGAACAGGATCAGGCCCCTCACGCCGACGCCCTGATTGATCTGCAATTCGCGGACGACCTTGGGACCGCGGATGCCGCCATAGCTTTCGCCCGCGACGAATTTCGGCGACAGCAGCCGGTCATGTTTTTCCAGCCAGCGGCGGATCACGACCGCAAGCGCGTTGACGTCGCCGTCGATCGAGAAGAAGCGCTTGCGCACCTCTTCGCCGCTGGCGACGAAGCGGCTATAGCCCGTGTTGACGGGATCGATGAAGACGAGATCGGTGAAGTCGAGCCAGGTCTCGGCGTTGGGCCGCAAATCGGGCGACGCGGAGGATAGTCCGGCATCGCCGGAGAGCGGCAGCCGCCATGGTCCGGCCGCGCCCAGTTGCAGGTAGGCGGAAGCCGCGCCCGGTCCGCCATTGAACAGAAAGGTCACCGGCCGTGTCGCCGCATCGGCACCGTCGAGCTGGTAGGCGGTATAGGCGATGTCAGCCTGAGGCTCGCCCTTGCCGTCGAACAGGCGGATCGAGCCCGCGGTCGCGGTGAAGGCGAGCGTGCGCCCGGGAAGCACGATCGTGTGCTTGGTAATGGAATCCGGCGGCAGCCGGTGTTGCTCGGCGGCGGAAGACCCAGCCGGCGCGTTGGCATGACTGCTTTTTTCGCTTGGCTTCTGGCCTGCTGTCGTTGACGGATGGTCGGCCGATGGCGGCGCATCCTGAGCCTGGACGCTGGCCGCACCAAAAAGCGAAAAACAAAACGCGGAAAAGAGCACCGGCAGCGCAAGGGCGAAGCGCGCATGACGCGACGCCGCGAATGAATGTGCCATATCGGCTATCTTCCCTGTTTTCGCTCGTTTCCTGCGGTCCATTCGAAAGGGCCGCGTTTCAAACCCAAAATGCGGCCGCCGGATGCCGTTCGCAAGCTCGCCATCCGCAATTAACCGTGCCACCGGGCTAGGTGACCGATCCCGTAGCATTTGCTGTAGTATCGCGGGCCGCGCCTGCCTATCTCGACAAGCGCGGCTGCGGTCGTATAGACGACCTCCGCGCTGCGATCCGCCCTACCCGCGCCACTACGAGTCCGCGATCTCCAAGAATTGACTGACATGACCAGCCCCCAACAATATGAACGGATTGCCTTCGTCGCGAGTGCCGGCGCGGAAGCCCAGCAGGCGCTGACGACGCTGACGGCCATGTACGGCAATCACGATCCGGCCTCCGCCGATGTCGTGGTGGCGCTCGGTGGCGACGGATTGATGCTGCAAACGCTGCACCGGCATATGCGTTCGGGCACTCCCATCTACGGCATGCATCGCGGCACCGTCGGCTTCCTGATGAACGAATACTCTACGCACGACCTGCACAGTCGGCTGGCGTCGGCGCGGGAATCCGTGATCCATCCGCTTTTGATGCGCGCCACCGACATCCACGACAAGGTGCATCTGCACCACGCCATCAATGAGGTCGCGTTGTTTCGCCAGACCCATCAGGCCGCGCGATTGAGAATCCTGATCGATGAGCACGAGCGCATGGGGGAATTGATCGCCGATGGCATCCTGGTGGCCACCCCCGCGGGGTCGACCGCCTATAATCTGTCGGCACAGGGGCCGATCCTGCCGATCAACGCGGCGCTGCTGGCGCTGACGCCGATCAGCGCGTTCCGCCCCCGGCGCTGGCGCGGCGCCCTGCTCCCCAATACCGCCTTCGTCGTGATCGAGGTGCTCGAAGGCGAAAAACGCCCGGTTGCTGCGGTTGCCGACCATGACGAGGCGCGCGATGTTCGCCGGGTCGAGGTCTTGTCCGACAAGACCATTTCGATGCGGATGCTGTTCGACCCCGGCCATAGTCTTGAAGAGCGCATTCTGCGCGAGCAATTCGGTTATTGAGGCACGAGCCCAGCCGCTACTCCGCCTTGCAGCCAATCGCCGGCGCGACCGCAACCATTCATTAACGGGCGCGGGATAAGGTTAACGCGGGGTGTACCGGGCCGTCCCGGTATGGGTTCAGAGCCGCGCCATGTTCCAGATCGATTTCAACAAGCTGCGATTTCTCGTATGCGATGACAACCCGCATATGCGACGCATCTTGCGCACGCTGCTGCACTCGTTCGGCACTCGCGAAGTCTACGAGTCGGAGGATGGCGCAACCGCGCTCGAAATGTACACCCATTGCGTCCCCGACATCGTCATCACCGACTGGTCGATGCCGATTTTCGACGGCCTTGAATTGGCGCAGATGATCCGGCAACCGGAATCGAAAGGCAACCCTTACGCCCCCATCATCATGCTGACCGGCCACTCCGAGAAGCGCCGCGTCACAGTGGCGCGCGACGCCGGCGTTACCGAATTTCTCGCCAAGCCGATTTCCGCCAAGGGCCTCTACCAGCGCATCCTCAACGTCGTCGCTCATCCGCGCCCGTTCATCAAGACCAAGACCTATTTTGGCCCGGATCGACGGCGCAATACCAATAACACCTATATCGGCCCCGAGCGTCGCGTTGGCGGCGAGGTGGAAGTGATGCAGCAACCGTCGCTGCTCGACAAGGCCCGGTCCGGCGTCTAGGACATCCCAGGGAAATCCGATGGCGAAACAGAATCCCCCGGCGCTCCAGATCGAGACCTTCGCCGATCATCACGTCATCACCCAGCCCAATCCGCTGCGCAAGGTGCTGCGCCGGGCCGCCGAAAAGGATCTGGACGATCCCGTTGCGCGGGCGGAGAAGGCGCTCGCAGCCCTGTCGGGCGAATTCAAGAACTGGATGGCGGTCGAAAGCAAACGGCTCGCTGCGGCTTACGCCGCCATTCTCAAGAACGGCTTCACCGACCGCGCCTGCCAGGAGCTGTTCCGCGCGGCGCATGACATCAAGGGCGATGCCGCTACCTTCGGGTTTCCCTTCGCGGGGGACGCCGCCGAAAGCCTGTGCCGGATCATCGAGCACGCGCCCAATCTTGGCGCGGTGCCGCCGCAATTGATCGAACACCACGTCGATGCGATCGAGGCAATCGTGGAAGAACGCACCAGGCTCAACACCGTGACGACCGCCAGCGAACTGAGCCGGAAATTGCGCGGCGTTGCCGACGAATACCTGATGCAAGTCAATCGCGACCGCCCCGAGCATCTCGAGGCGATCCTCGCGCCCAGCCTGGTGCCGGCCGGCTAGAGAGCTTTTTCCGTTCCGATGGAATCGAAACGGGGCTCCAGATTCTTGTTTTGATGCGTTTTCTTTACGCGAACCGGTATCCACCACGGATCAAGTCCGAGGACATGCTTCGCTCGAAAACGCTCTGGATTTCTCCAAATCCTCCCCTGCGTGCCAGCCAGCGAGGGCGAGAAGCCGGTTCGAAAAACGACTACGCCGCGATCAAATCGTGCTGCATCGGCAGAACGGCGTCGTGCGCCACCTCGTCGCAGAACATACGGGCTTCTTCCCGCGCCGCCTCGGTCGCAAAGCGCCGCAACAGGATCAATAGCGGCTCGGCGGCCTGCGAATCCGTCTCGCAATAGGTCAGGACACGTTCAACCATCCGGCGTCGCAATCTGGCAGCGCCGTCGAGCGTGTCGACAAATCCGATTTCATCGCCGGCTTCGAGCGCGATGCGGAACGCGCCGAAGGTCGATTCCGGCAGGCCCGCGCGTGTCAGCAGCGCCTGAAGGCCACCGCCGCCGCGATCATGCAGCAGCGCGGAAACGCGCGCCGGCGGCAGGCCGGATAATTCGGCGAGCGCATGATCGAACAATTCGAGATTGCCTGACAACAACGCGCGCAGGATCAATCCCGCGGTGAGCTGGCCGGTGGAGCGAAGATGCCGCACGAGTTCGGACATGTCGTCGCCGAGCGAGCGCGCCGCAATGTTGAGCGTCGAGCGCTCGCGCGCCTCGCATGCGATCCTCCCTGCCCGATCGGCGCTCAGCCAGTTACGGGCGGCGACGAACTGGGTCAGCGTGTCCGACAGCTTGGCGACCAGCGCAAGCCGCGTCGCCGCCGGCAAATCCTCCAGCACCAGCATCGATTCCCGGATCGCGGCGAGATGACCGTGACGCTCGACAATGCGGTCCCAGGAGAACGGCGCCAGTTCGGCATACGCATTTTCGATCAATTCAAGCGCGGCCGCAGCGGTGCCGACCTCGGCGATTGCCGCGCATACCGGAGGCGGAAGATTGACGCGGCGGGCGATGGCGCATTGCACTTCGCCATTGCCGGTCGCGACGAGGTCGACGAGATCAGCGTCGATCAGAAGCGGTGAATGTTCGAGCACCGGAAGCGCGACGGACGGCTGATCGAGCGCCAGTGCCTGCACGATGGCGCCAGGCGCCTCGGTGCTGCGCGCAAAAACCTCGGCCATCGCCTGGCGCACCAAGGGCGACGGATCGTCGAGCAGCATCAGCAAGGCGCCTTCGGCGGCCGCGCGATCCTCTTCGCTCAGATCCGAAATGAGCCAGGCTCGCGCCAGGGCCCGCGTCGCCTCTGCCCGCTCGCCCGCGGGAGCGGTCCTTACCCAACTGATGAACTGCCGAACGATCATGGTCCTGCCGGCTTACGCAACCTGTGACGACACCGTGACGCGATGCCACTGTCAGAGAAAATAAACCACGACGCTTAACAAAGCGTTCACCATAAACGACTGGGTTTATTGACGTTTTGTTAAGGGTGGATTTGGCCGTGGAGCGTCATGGCCACCGGCTGCAGGTGCTAGCCGCTGAAAGTGCCGTTGCGGTCGCTGAACAGGTCAAGCCCCTGTGGAGCATTGACGGCGCCCGCAGCCGGGGCGGACGGGCTGGCGGAAGCAACCAACGAAGACTGCTCGCCCCATAGTTTGTGGATCGCGGGCGAGACCGGCTGCCCACGCTCACCGGCCTGAAACAGCGAACGGAAGCTGGTATCGGCCGGCACCGAAGCGGTGGAGGCCAGGTTCACAGGCGCGGCGGCCGCATTCGGGAAACTCGCGAGATAGGCCGCGTTGTCGATCGGGGGGTTGCTCGCAACGGCGGTCGTCGCCGGCGTATCGCCGAAGGCGGCCATTGCGGTGCGGGTTGCCAATGAGCTGGCGGCGCTGGCGTAGCGCGAGGTCAGTTCCGAATAGACTCCGGAGACGCTGCGCGCGCGACCGGATTTGTCGTAGAAGATCGAGTGGTTCGCCGCGGCCGCGTTCGGAAATAGCCGCGCGCCGGAGGCCTGCGGGTTGTCCTCGGCGTTCGTGATCAGCTTCGCCGCGCCACCAACGCCCATGAAATGCGCCATATACAGTTCGCTATCCGTCGGGCGGCGGCCGATCAAGCCGGTGAGCTCGAAACTGTTGGAGCGGGTCAGTACGCCCGCCATCGCCGAAGAAGCGACCGGATCGTCGCGCAGATTCATGACCGCGCTGCGCGCGGCCGGATCGTTGACCGAATAATCGCCGGAAGAGGATTTGGTGATGGCATCGGCATATTTGCCGTAGCCAAGCTGCGCGCCCGCTTCCTTCACGGTGCCGAGCCAGGTCTGCCCGATGAATTGAAACAATCCGGATGCCGAAGACGTCGAAGCCGTCGCCTTCGGATTGAAGTCGGATTCCATCTTCGCGGTGGCCAGCAGATATTGGAAGCTGGTGCCGGTAGCGGCGGCGGCCTGCTTGATCGCACCAGCAATCCGCAGCCGCAGGGAATCGACACCTGCCGCCGCCGTGGCGCTTGAGCTATCGACCGTCATCTTTCTGGTGCCCCGCTCTCCCCGCGAAACGCCCGCCCGGCCTGTTGCGCGCCCTTTCTCCCAAAAGGACGCCCCACGCCAGCTGCACGGTGCGGCAATTATGGTTAAGGGCGGGTTAACGGAGTTCCGGGACCGGCTATTTCCGGTAAACGACCTGCGGATCGAACACCTTGTCGGCGTCCACAAACGTCAATTTCGCTCCGCCTGCGGGGACGTCGACCTTGCGGTAGAAGCACGATCGGCGGCCGGTGTGGCAGGCCGCGCCGGTTTGTTCGACCCGGATCCAGATCGCGTCCTGGTCGCAGTCCATCCGCATTTCGACCACGCGCTGGGTGTGGCCGGAGCTCTCGCCCTTGCGCCACAGCGCGTTGCGCGAACGGCTGAAATACCAGGCATCTCCGCTGGCGATAGTCTTGCGCAGGGCTTCCTCATTCATGTGGGCGACCATCAACACCTCGCCGGTCGCCGCGTCGGTAACGACGCAGGTCAGCAGACCCGACGCATCGAATTTTGGCCGCAAATCCAGCCCTTCCTCGACGTCGTGATTGTGAGCAGATGTGGCCACGGACAGCCCCTCGTTGATTGAACCGAGGGTCGGCTAGCGCTGCGGCCCTCGCAACATGGACAGAAAACGCGCCTGTTCCGCCGGATTGTCGCGGAACATGCCGGTAAAGCGGCTGGTGAACGTCATCGCGCCAAGCTTCGCGACACCGCGCACCGACATGCAGGTATGCTCCGCCTCGATCATCACCGCAACACCTCGCGGCTTCAGGATTTCGTCGATCGCAGCCGCGATCTGCGCGGTGAGATGCTCCTGGGTCTGCAGGCGGCGTGCGAAGATGTCGGTGAGGCGCGCCAGTTTGGACAATCCCACCACCCGTTCAACCGGCGTATAGGCGATATGTGCCTTGCCGTAAAATGGCATCATGTGATGCTCGCATTGCGAGGTGAATTCGATATCGCGGACCAGCACGAAATCGTCATAACCCGCGGTCTCGCCGAACGTCCGGTCGAGCACTTCGGCGGGGGATTGGTGATAGCCCTGATAGAGTTCGTCGAAAGACTCGACCACCCGGCGCGGCGTATCGAGCAAGCCCTCGCGATCGGGGTTTTCGCCGATGTAGTGCAAGAGGGTCTGCACCGCCTGCTCGGCCTCGGCGCGCGACGGCCGCGGCTGGTCCGCCCGCACCGCGGCGGCCAGAAACTCGGAAGGATCCAGCTCAGCCGGGCGGCTGTCCGGCATCCTTGCGGCCGCCGTCTTCGAATCGGAACGCTTTGCTTCCAACAACTTGCCTTCTGAGGATTTGGCTTCTGGGGACTGGTTTGGGCGAAGGGATTTGATCAATGCGTCCATGTCGACTCCGTTCGACCGGCCCTTCGGGGCCGGAGTGTCACCGGCAGACGGGGCGGCTCGCCGCCAGACGCCTGAGTACCACGACAATAAATCTCGAAATCCCGGCGGTCCGTTGCACTTCCGTTTTTCCGTTTTCGGCCACCGAGCCAATGACAGACTGTTTTTCCGCCACCACGGCCCATATATAGGGCTGCAGGCCGTGCTCGCCAAGGGCGCTGCTGGACCGCCTGAGACCCCGATCTTATGCTGAACGACATCTACAACAAGCGCATCATCGAACTGGCCGGCAATATTCCCCGACTGGGGCGCCTTGACGCACCCGACGCCAGTGCCACCGCCCATTCCAAGCTGTGCGGCTCGACCGTCAAGATCGATCTCAAGATGGACGGGCCCGTCGTCACAGACTTTGCCCATGACGTGAAGGCCTGCGCGCTCGGCCAGGCCTCCTCCTCGATCATGGCAAGTCATGTCGTCGGCTCGACGGCTGCCGAATTGCGCGAGTTGCGCCAGACCGTCCGCAGGATGCTGAAAGAAAACGGTGCGCCGCCCGGGGGCAAATGGGCCGACATCGCTCTGCTTGAGCCGGTACGGGACTACAAGGCGCGCCATGCCTCCACCATGCTGACCTTCGATGCCGTGGTCGACGCAATCGGCCCGATTGAGGCCAGAGCAAACGGTACAGCGACGAACGACACCGTAAAACAGCCAGCCCAGGCACAGGGCTGAACGTCCCGCAGCAAGCCCGCGATCGCGGTTGATCAGGTGCGGCGCGGAATAGAATGCCGGATCATCCGCCTGCGCGGATGCGATCGACGCCTCGCCACCAGGCTCTACTTCGCGGGCGTCGCACCGCTGCCACCAATCGGAGGCACGGCTTCAGCCGTCCTCGTCGACTTCTCCGGCAGCCCAATTTGATGCGGCTCGGCCTCGGCCTGCATCGCGCTGCTGACAAAGCGATCCCGCACCGGCTTGGGGGTCGCCAACTCGGCTACCGGCGTCGCGGCCGTGCCGTTCTTCGGCATCATCTCTGGCAGCACTTCGGCGACCGCATCGGTCGTGACCAGATTGGTGAGCCGCAATTCGTCGCGCGACAATTCGTGCAGGTTTTCCCACGGCGGCACGCTGAGCGACAGCGACAGCAAGTCGCCTGCTCCGCCCATATCGAACGTGTATTTGGCAAGACGGCCGACGTCACGCTCGACGATCATCAAATCCTGCGCCGTATAACTGGCGGCTTTGGCATCGTCGGCCCGATCGCCCATCCAGATCTGATGCACCCTGACATGCGCGCCATCGGGCACATAGCGCGTCGTGCCGGAAAGCAGCAGGAACACGCACATGGATTCGCAATAGGCATCCGGCATGACGCTGGCCTGATCGCCTTGTGCGGTATGGGTCTGAATGCTGGTGCCGACGGTCGTTCGCAAACCAAGACTTCGCCAGCGCCGGCCGAGCGTGATGGCATCGTTGACCGACCCGCCGCTGGAATCCAGCACCACGGTTGCGCCGGCGAGATCGCGGCCACGCGCGAATCGGTCGAAATCCCCGGGGCTGTCGGAGGTAACGACGCCAACGGCGCTCACCCAGCCGTGGCAATTCGGCTCGCAGACGACCCAGCCAAATTTCATTGGCAATTTGCGTTCCTCGAGCACCGTCTCCGCGCGCGCCGAACCGGCCAGCGACATCATCAACCCGGGCAATGCGATGCTTAGAGCGGCAGCGCCGAGCAACGCCCAGCAGCGAAAATCAAGCCACCTCACGAGTCTCAATTTGGTTCCTTCCCCCTCACCCAGATACAGGCAGTGGCAACGGCCCCATTCCAACGCCATATGATTCTGTCATCCCGGCGGTGATAAAACGGTAACCGTGAGAATTCGCATCGTCCATAGCACCTTTACTGCAACGCTACCCGGAACATGCGATATTTTCCCGGAATGTGGCGCAAATGCCCGCTCGGAGGGTTCCATGTCCGGGAACCGAGCGCCGCTCTTCACATGATGACAGCACCACGCCCATGAAGCTCGGATCCTCCCCCTCCTGCCCCGACTGCGCCGGTTCGCTGCAACGTTGGCCCCGCAATGCCGGACGCGGCCTGATCTGGATTTACCGGCACACGCTGTCGCCGTTCGTCGGCTACAACTGCCGGCATCTGCCAACCTGCTCGGCCTATGGCGACGAGGCAATCCAGCGCTTCGGATTGTGGGGCGGCGGATGGATGACACTGGCACGCCTGCTGCGTTGTCAGCCCTGGGGCACGTCCGGCATCGACAACGTGCCGCCGACAAAGCCACCGGGAGCGCGATGGTATTTGCCCTGGCGGTACGGGCGCTGGCGCGGGGTCAACGCGTCGTGAGTTGCGTGCGGTGCAATCGCTGCATCGCGTTCAACCGAAATCAGTATCGTAGCCAGACGGGAACCGCCGCCGTTCCCAGCCATTGGTTCAGTCACTCCGTCAGGAGGGCCAATCAATGCGCTGGAAAATCAGCAGCGGAGGTCGCGATCCCCGGCACGTCGACCTGATCGTCATACTCGCACTGCTGATCGTGATCCTCGCCGCCGGCAGATTCTACAACAGCGCCGGTTCCGGCAAGCCGGGTACCACCGCCTTTATCGTGCCGAGCCAAACCGTTCGGTGGTGAGCTTTTCCAAGGCCTTCAGAATTAGCCCGTCAGAATTTGGGGATTTTCTCCGCGAACCCGTTATAGCAGTTCAGCCGCTCGTCCTCTTCCTTGATGAAATGACAGTCAGCCACGCGGTCGCCGGGCTTCGCTTTCGGGTTTGGCTTGGGCGGGAAAACCGCATCATAGCAATCGAGCCGGCCCTTGGTGCCGTCGTCGATCTCAAGACAGGCCTGCAATTTCTTCGCGACCGATGTGGATTTGGCGGAAACCGGGACCGCTACGGCTTTTTTCTGGGCCCGTGGTTTCACCTGCAACAGCGGTTGTTCTCCGACCGTCGGCGGCGAACTGGCTGTCGGGGGCGAGCCCGCGGCCGGTGGCGGACTGGCCTGTGCCATCGCAGCGGTCGAATAAAGGAGTGCGACAAGCGCAAGCGTAATTCTCATGTAACCCCCACTTCGTGTTTGGGCCGACGTACGATTTTGTTCGATCACCGTCAGCAGTGCCAGCGCGACAAGGCCCCTCGACGTAACCGGCGCCATATAACAGATCGCGGGCGTATAACACACCGCCGATGGCCGAACCAATGGCCTGACATGCGCAGACGGCTATTTGCGAAGTCGCGAGCCGGATCGTCGCCAAACTTGCGGATCAGTTATCGAACAGCTCATAGGTTGCGCTGAACCGCCAGGCTGCTTCGGCGGCGGTTTCCTTTGGGGCATTGCTGGGCTAAAAGCTCCCGATTCCCGCTTACCTGCGCTCGTTCGCAGGAGTGAGCATCAGGAGGTGACCATGCCCGACAACACGCCCGCGTCCGGATTCCAATATGGCCTCGCGAATCTGAAACCGGCGGTCGAACCCGAGAAGGTCACCCTCACCTTCCCCGACGGCGCCAGCCGCGAATTTCCCAAGAACACGACCGGCCTTGATATCGCCAAGGGCATTTCGCCGTCGCTGGCCAAGCGCACGGTGGCGATGGCGCTCGACGGCACGGTCAGCGACCTGACCGATCCGATCCAGCGCAATGCGAAGATCGAATTCATCAACCGCGACGATGCCCGCGCGCTGGAATTGATCCGGCATGACGCCGCGCACGTGCTCGCCGAAGCCGTGCAGTCGCTGTGGCCGGGAACGCAGGTGACGATCGGTCCCGTGATCGAGAACGGTTTCTACTACGATTTCTTCCGCAACGAGCCGTTTACGCCGGAGGATTTCGCCGCGATCGAAAAGAAGATGCGCGAGATCATCGCGCGCGACAAACCCTTCACCAAGGAAGTCTGGGATCGCGAAAAGACCAAGCAGGTGTTTCGCGACAAGGGCGAGAACTTCAAGGTCGAACTGGTCGACGCCATTCCCGGCGACGAGCCGATCAAGATCTACTTCCAGGGCGACTGGTTCGACCTGTGCCGCGGCCCGCACATGACGTCGACGGGCAAGATCGGCAACGCGTTCAAGCTGATGAAGGTCGCCGGCGCCTATTGGCGCGGCGATTCGGCCAAGCCGATGCTCAGCCGCATCTACGGCACGGCCTTCGCGACCAAGGCGGATCTCGACGCCCATGTCCTGCGCATCGAGGAGGCCGAGAAGCGCGACCACCGCAAGCTCGCCCGCGAGATGGACCTGTTCCATTTCCAGGAAGAGGCGCCCGGCGCCGTGTTCTGGCATCCGAAGGGCTGGACGCTGTTCCAGACGCTGATGGCCTACATGCGCCGGCGGCTGGCCGCCGACTATCGCGAGGTCAACGCGCCCCAGGTGATGGACAAGTCGCTGTGGGAGACCTCCGGCCATTGGGGCTGGTACGCCGACAACATGTTCGCGGTGAAGTCGGCCGCGGCGCTGGCGCGCCCGGAGGACGCGGAGGTCGACCAGCGCCTGTTCGCGCTGAAGCCGATGAACTGCCCCGGCCACGTGCAGCTGTTCAAGCACGGCCTGCGCAGCTACCGCGAATTGCCGATGCGGCTGGCCGAGTTCGGCGTGGTCCACCGCTACGAGCCGTCCGGCGCGCTGCACGGCGTGATGCGCGTGCGCGCCTTCACCCAGGACGACGCCCACGTGTTCTGCACCGAAGACCAACTGGCGGCCGAGTGCCACGCCATCAACGAGCTGATCCTGTCGGTCTATCGCGACTTCGGCTTCGGCCGCGTCGTCGTGAAGCTGTCGACGCGGCCCGAGAAACGCGTCGGCTCCGACGCTTCCTGGGACCACGCCGAGGGCGTGATGACGCGCGTGCTCGCCGAGATCGAGGCGCGCCACGGCGAGGCGGTCGAGACCGCGCTCAACCCGGGCGAGGGCGCCTTCTACGGGCCGAAGTTCGAATACGTGCTGCGCGACGCCATCGGCCGCGACTGGCAATGCGGCACGACGCAGGTCGACTTCAACCTGCCCGAACGGTTCGGCGCGTTCTACGTCGCGCCCGACGGCTCGAAGGCCGCGCCCAGCATGATCCACCGCGCGATCTGCGGCTCGCTCGAGCGTTTCGTGGGCATCCTGCTCGAGCACCACGCGGGGCGCCGGCCGCTTTGGCTCGCGCCCGAGCAGGCGGTCGTGTGCACGATCACCGACGAAGCCGACGGTTACGCGCTCGAAGTCGCGGCCGCCGCGCGCAAGCTCGGCCTGCGCGTCGAGACCGACCTGCGCAACGAGAAGATCGGCTACAAGGTGCGCGAGCACGCGCTCGCCAAGACGCCGGCGCTGCTTGCTGTGGGCAAGCGCGAGGCGGCCGAGCGCACGGTGTCGGTGCGCCGGCTCGGCGCGGACGGGCAGGCGGTATCGCCGCTCGACGAGGCGCTGGCGGCGCTGGCCCGCGAGGCGACGCCGCCCGACGTCGCGGCGGGCGGGTGAGCGGGCGGCGACGCCGGCTTCTTGCGCCGCGGCGCCGCGTGAGGTAACCCCGGCCGTCCCCTCCCACGCGGACCGCCATGGACGTGCCATGCCAAGCTTGGTTTCCGACTACCTGCCGCTCCTGATCTTCGTCGCGCTGGCGGGGGTGATCGCCGTGGTGCTGCTCGCCGCGCCGTTCGCGCTGGCGTTCAAGAACCCCGACCCCGAGAAGCTGTCGGCCTATGAATGCGGGTTCAATCCGTTCGACGACGCGCGCATGAAGTTCGACGTGCGGTTCTACCTCGTGTCGCTTCTGTTCATCGTGTTCGACCTCGAAGTGGCGTTCCTGTTCCCTTGGGCGGTGTCGTTCCACCGGGTCGGCCTCGCCGGCTTCTGGTCGATGATGGCGTTCCTCGGCGTGCTGACGATCGGCTTCGTCTACGAATGGCGCAAGGGAGCCCTCGAATGGGATTGAACGACGCGCTCGTCGCGCCGGCGCCGCGCGGCCTCGTCGATCCCTCGACCGGCGGGCCGGCGGGCGTCGACGACCCCTATTTCCGCGGCCTGAGCGATCGCCTCGCCGACAAGGGCTTCATCGTCACCTCGACGGAAGATCTCGTGCGCTGGGCGCGCACCGGCTCGCTGATGTGGATGACCTTCGGGCTCGCATGCTGCGCCGTCGAGATGATGCAGATGTCGATGCCCCGCTACGACGGCGAGCGCTTCGGCTTCGCGCCGCGCGCCTCGCCCCGCCAGTCCGACGTGATGATCGTGGCCGGCACGCTGACCAACAAGATGGCCCCGGCGCTGCGCAAGGTCTACGACCAGATGCCCGAGCCGCGCTACGTGATCTCGATGGGCTCGTGCGCCAACGGCGGCGGCTATTACCACTACAGCTATTCGGTGGTGCGCGGCTGCGACCGCGTGGTGCCCGTCGACGTCTACGTGCCCGGCTGCCCGCCCACCGCCGAGGCGCTGCTCTACGGCGTGCTGCTGCTGCAAAAGAAGATCCGCCGCACCGGCACGATCGAGCGCTGAGGCGCGGGCGCGGGCGGGCGCGCGAGGCAAGGCAAGAGGGCGAGGCAAGAGGACGAAACATGGCCGACGCGACCCTGCAATCCTTCGCCGACGCGCTGTCGGCAGCGTTCCCCGGCGCCGCTTTGAAGGCCGCCTTCGGCGAGGTCGCGCTGACGGTCGCGCCCGACGCGCTGGCGGCGACGCTGACGCGCCTGCGCGACGACCCGGACTTCCTGTTCGTGAACTTCGTCGATTGCTGCGGCGCCGACTATCCCGGGCGCGAGAAGCGGTTCGAGGTGGTGCATCACCTGCTTTCGCCGGTCCACAACCGCCGGATCCGCGTCAAGACGCAGGTGGCGGAGGACGAAGCCTGTCCCTCGGCGACCGACGTGTTCGCGTCCGCCGATTGGTTCGAACGCGAGGCGTGGGATCTCTACGGCATCCCGTTCTCGGGCCATCCCGACCTGCGGCGCATCCTCACCGACTACGGCTTCGACGGCCACCCGCTGCGCAAGGACTTCCCGCTGAGCGGCTTCGTCGAAGTGCGCTACGACGACGAGGCCAAGCGCGTCGTCAACGAGCCGGTGCGGCTGACCCAGGAATTCCGCACCTTCGACTTCCTGTCGCCGTGGGAAGGCGAGCGCCCGCTGCCCGGCGACGAGAAGGCCGCGACAGCAGGGAACGCCAAGTCATGACCGAGCACAGCCTGCGCAACTTCTCGATCAACTTCGGCCCCCAGCATCCGGCGGCGCACGGCGTGCTGCGCCTCGTGCTGGAGCTCGACGGCGAGGTCGTCGAGCGCGTCGACCCGCACATCGGCCTGTTGCATCGGGGCACCGAGAAGCTGATCGAAAGCCGCACCTACCTGCAGAACGTGCCCTATTTCGACCGACTCGACTACGTCGCGCCGATGAACCAGGAGCACGCCTACGCGCTGGCGGTCGAGCGGCTGCTCGGCGTCGAGGTTCCTCGCCGCGCGCAATTGATCCGGGTGCTGTTCTCCGAGATCGGCCGCCTGCTGTCGCATCTGCTCAACGTGACGACCCAGGCGATGGACGTCGGCGCGCTCACCCCGCCACTGTGGGGCTTCGAGGAACGCGAGAAGCTGATGGTGTTCTACGAGCGCGCGTCGGGCGCCCGGATGCACGCCGCCTATTTCCGCCCCGGCGGCGTCCACCAGGACCTGCCGCAGAAGCTCGTCGACGACATCATGGCGTTCTGCGACCCGTTCCTGAAGGTGTGCGACGACCTCGACAGCCTGCTGACCGGCAACCGGATCTTCAAGCAGCGCAACGTCGACATCGGAATCGTCAAGCTCGCGGACGCTTGGGCGGCCGGCTTCTCCGGCGTGATGGTGCGCGGCTCCGGCGCCACCTGGGACCTGCGCAAGTCGCAGCCCTACGAGTGCTACGAGGAGTTCGACTTCGACGTGCCGGTCGGCAAGAACGGCGATTGCTACGACCGCTATCTCGTCCGCATGGAGGAGATGCGCCAGTCGGTGGCGATCATGAAGCAGGCCTGCCAGAAGCTCTCGGTCGACGCCGGCCGCGGGCCGGTCGACACCGACGACGGCAAGGTCGCGCCGCCCCGCCGCGGCGACATGAAGGCCTCGATGGAGCAGCTGATCCACCACTTCAAGCTCTACACCGAGGGCTACAAGGTGCCCGAGGGCGAGGTCTATGCCGCGGTGGAGGCGCCCAAGGGCGAGTTCGGCGTCTATCTGGTGTCCGACGGCACGAACAAGCCGTACCGCTGCAAGATCCGCGCGCCGGGCTTCGCGCATCTGCAGGCGATGGACGTCATGTGCCGCAAGCACATGCTGGCCGACGTCAGCGCCATCCTCGGTTCGCTCGACATCGTGTTCGGCGAAGTCGACCGCTGAGGCGGCGACCTCAGGCGTAACACGCGTCGATCAGTTTCTGCAGGTCGGCGGCGCGGCGGAACGACGGGTCGCCGGTCCCGCCCTTGACGATCGCGTCCACGAACTTGCGGTAATTGGTGGGCACCGGCTCGGCCGGCACGTCGCGCCAGGCGAGGTTGTGGACGTCGTCGCCCGTGCAGGCGCGCAGCGTCGTCCAGGCCGACCCGTGTTCGAGCTCGATGGCGCCGCGGTCGCCGAACAGGTGCAGGCGCAGCGTGTTGGCGTAGCCGGTCATGAAGCGGCTGGCGTGGACGACGCCGATCGCGCCGCCGGAGAACGCGACCGTCATCGCCACGCCGTCGTTTGCGTCGAGCGGATAGTCGCCGATGCGGCCGCCCGGCGCCTTGTCGAACGTCTTCAGCCGCGCCTGCACGTCGACGATCTCCTCGCCGGCGCCGTGGCCGGCGAAGTCGAGCACGTGGATGCCCACGTCGCCCAGCACGCCGCGCGAACCGTGCGTCTCCGACAGCCGCCACAGCCAACGCGGTTCCGTCTTCCAGTCGCCCCAGTGCGAGCCGACGAGCCAGCTCTGCCGGTAGCTCGCCTCGACGTGACGCAGGCGGCCGATCTCGCCGGCGCGCACCATCGCGCGCGCCTTCTCGAGCTGGGCCACGTTGCGGTAGGTGAGGTTGACCATGTTGACGAGGCCGGCCTTCTCGGCCGCCTCGGTCATTTCCATCGCCAGCGGATGGGTCTCGGCCAGCGGCTTCTCGCAGAACACGTGCTTGCCGGCGGCCAGGAGCTTCATCGTCGTGGGGTGATGCACGGCGTCGGGCGTGACGTTGGCGGCGGCGTCGAACGCCCCCCGGGCCAGCGCCTCGTCGAGGTCACGATAGGCGTCGGGCAGGCCGAAGCGCTTGCAGAACTCGCGCGTGCGTGCGGGATCGACGTCGCAGGCGCCGATCACCTCGACGCGCGGATCGGACTGGAACTCGCGCACGTGCGTGGCGGCCATCGAGCCCGCGCCGAGGATCAGCATCCGCACCTTGGGCGCCGGTTTGGACGCGGACGCGGGCGGCGCCTTGGCGGCCTTCGCCTTGTTCGTGGCCATCAGCGGAAGCCTCCTTCGCCGGGCTTGTGCAACGAGGCGCCCTTGGCGACGATCTTGCTCGGCGCCTTGTCGACCGGCACGTTGGGCGCGGCGGTCACGTCGCTCCAGGCGGGCGCGGGATTGTGCGCCCAGCGCACGCCGTTGGCGACGACGCGCAGCACGTTGGGATCGCGGTAGGTCGGATAGGCCTCGTGGCCGGGCCGGAAGTAGAAGATCTTGCCGGCGCCGCGCCGCCACGTCAGGCCGGAGCGGAACACCTCGCCGCCCTCGAACCACGAGATGAAGACCGTCTCCATCGGCTCGGGCACGGAGAAGGGTTCGCCGTACATCTCCTCCTGCGCTATGTCGAAATGGCGGGGCAGGCCCTCGGCGATCGGATGGCCGGGATTCACCGTCCATACGCGCTCGACCTCGCCGGCCTCGCGCCACTTCAAGGCGCAGGGGCTGCCCATCAGCCGCTTGAACGGCTTCGAGAAGTGGCCGGAGTGCAGGACCACGAGGCCCATGCCCTCCCACACGCGCTTGACGACGCGCTCGACGACCGCGTCGGAAACGTCGCCATGCGCCTTGTGGCCCCACCAGACGAGAACGTCGGTCGCCGCCAGCGCCGCCTCGCCGAGCCCGTGTTCCGGCTGTTCCAACGTGGAAGTCTCGACGTCCGCGAAGCCGTGGCCGAGCAGTGCGGCGGCGAGAGCGCCGTGGATGCCGTCGGGATAGAGCTCGCGCACGAGTTCGCTGGTGCGTTCGTGGACGTTCTCGTTCCACACGCGGACGCGGATCGACATCGGGGCGGACCTTTCGGCGGAGCTTTTGCGGTGGCCATGTTGGCGCGAGCCGGCCGCGACTGCAACGGCCGCGGCGGTCCCGCGCCGGGCCCCCGCGGCATTGCAATGCAGCGGGGGA
>JAGXAF010000046.1 GCA_018971675.1 Bradyrhizobium sp. | reverse complement strand
CCGACCGCGACCGCGGCGCGCGCCAGCACAGGAACGAACTCGCGTTCGCCGCCGGATGATGCTCCCTGGCCTCCCGGCTGCTGCACCGAATGCGTCGCATCGAAGATCACCGGCGCGCCGGTGGTGCGCGCCAGGATCGGCAGCGCCCGCATGTCCGACACCAGCGTGTTGTAGCCGAACGACGCGCCGCGTTCGGTGACCAGCACGTTGCGATTGCCGCCGCCGGTGATCTTGGCCACCACATTGGCTACGTCCCATGGCGCCAGGAACTGTCCCTTCTTGACGTTGATGACTTTGCCGGTGGCCGCCGCCGCCAGTAACAGATCGGTCTGCCGACACAGGAAGGCCGGGATCTGCAGCACATCGACCGCCGGCGCGACTTCAGGACATTGCCCCGTCTCATGGATATCGGTGAGCACGGGCAATCCAACCGCGGAGCGGATTTCCGCAAAGATCGGCAGTGCCTGCTTCAGCCCGATGCCGCGCGCGGCGGTGCCGCTGGTACGGTTGGCCTTGTCGAACGAGGTTTTGTAGACGAGGCCGATCTTCAGCCGCGCGGCAATCTCCTTCAGCGCGCCAGCGACTTCCAGCGCATGTGCGCGACTCTCGAGCTGGCACGGGCCCGCGATGATCGAAAGCGGCAGATCATTGCCGAATTTGACCGACCCGACGTCGACGACCGGCGCGGCACTGGCTTTGGCATTCAACGGCGTTTCCCTCGTTTCCCGGGCGACCATGCCGGGCCACAGCCGGGGGATCAACCCTTTAGGCCGGTTTTGCGACTTCGAATATCAGGGTTGCCCCGAAGGCAAGCTCGGGGGTCACCACAAGCCTGATATCGCCGCGAGACTGCCGACGGGACGCAATTCCACCCTCGCGGTGCAATGCCTCGACCGCGGCAATATCGGCGACCGCAATGCGCAGGGCATTCAGGGTCATCCCCACGCGATCCGGCTCGATTGCAACGCCAGTGCGATCGCGAAACGCCACGTCTTCCATGATCTCGACATCGCCGTTTTCGGTCACCGCCCTGATGCCCAGCGAATTCGAACGCAGATCGCGCAGGCCGGTAAAGGCCTTGAGGAAAATGTGATGATCCGTCGGATTATCGGCGACCAGCACCACGCCGGGCATGGTTTTGGCGCCGTTGGCATGGCTCTGGAATGCGGGATTCCAGAAGTTCTGCGGAAAATGATGCTGACACGCCGCAAAGCCCACATCCGGCGAGGCTGCGTCTTGCGCAAACGCCAACGAGAAGGCGAGTTTTACCTCGGTGCCGTCGGGCCGCCTGCCTTCCCGGGAAAAATCCAACACGTCGAAGGCTCCGATACCGGCCGCCTCGAACGCGCGCGCGTCAGCGGCGGCGTTGCTGCTGCCCAGGATCAGCATCGAAAGCCCCTGATGCGCGCCAAGGAAATCGCGATTGAAGGCACCGAACGAAAATGAACGCTGACGCGGCTGCGGAATTTTTTCAGGCTCGGCGACTTCGAGCAATTCGATAAAGGCATTACCAAACTGCACAATGCGGTTGTGCGTTCCCCATGGATGCCGGTTGCGCGTTCCCACCATGAATCCGGCGCGCGCATAGAAATCCGCCGCCGCGTCGAGGTCGCGGACGGCGTGCACGATATGGTCGAGCCCATGCGGCATAACGCTGAAATTTGCGGTTACTTCACCGACGAGAACGCCGTCGGCGCCAGCAATTGGCTGACGATGTTGCCGACGATCTGGCCGTCTTCTTCAGTCTTGGCACGCGCCGCGATCCAGTCCGGGTCGCCCTGGAACGCATTCCATTTCTTCTCGCGATCGGCCAGCGAGTCCCAGTGTAGCATGTAGGTCAGTTCCTGGTTGGATTCGCCGATCAGCGTGGTGAAGAAACCGGCCTGCCTGATGCCGTGTTTCTCCCAAAGCTTCAGCGTGGTGTTCTCGAAGCGCTTCAAGAGCGCCGGCAACCGTCCCGGCACGCAACGATAGACACGCAGTTCCAGGATCATCTTTTCAGCCCTCCCTGTTCTGGCGCGGTGTTTATAGCGCGCCAATGGAAGGCTGTCTGCGATCGCGACATGGCACCTGGCGAACGCGATGCCGCCGCCGGGCCGGTCTTACACCAGCCGCGATTGCACAACCGCGGCCTGAATGAACGAGGCGAACAGCGGGTGCGGCTCCAACGGACGTGATTTCAGTTCGGGATGAAACTGCACCCCGATGAACCACGGATGATCCTCGTATTCGACGATCTCCGGCAGCACGCCGTCGGGCGACAGGCCCGAGAAGCGCAGGCCGTGCTGCTCAAGCCGGTCCTTGTAGGCGGTATTGACCTCGTAGCGATGACGATGGCGCTCGAGGATTTCGATAGCGCCGCCGTAGATCTCGGATACCCGGCTGCCGCGCTGGAGCGTCGCGGGATAGGCGCCAAGCCGCATGGTGCCGCCGAGGTCGCCGGCCTTCGACCGCTTCTCCAGCGCATTGCCCCGCAGCCATTCCGTCATCAGCCCGACCAGCGGCTCCGGCGTCGGGCCGAACTCGGTGGAATTGGCCTGCTCGATGCCGGCCAGATTGCGGGCGGCCTCGATCACCGCCATCTGCATGCCGAAGCAGATGCCGAAATAAGGCACGTCCCGCTCGCGGGCGAACTGCGCCGCGCGGATCTTGCCTTCGGCGCCGCGCTGGCCGAAGCCGCCAGGCACTAGGATGCCGTTGACATGCTCGAGGAATGGCGCGGGGTCCTCGTTTTCGAACACCTCGCTCTCGATCCAGTCGAGATTGACCTTGACCTTGTTGGCGATGCCGCCATGCGACAGGGCCTCGATCAGGGATTTATATGCGTCCTTCATGCCGGTGTATTTACCGACGATTGCAATCGTCACCGCGCCTTCTGGATTGCGCACCCGCTCGTTGATCTCGTGCCAGCTCTGCAGCGCCGGGGGAATCCGCGCCTCGATGCCGAATGCCGCCAGCACCTCGTCGTCGAGCCCGGCGGCGTGGTAGGCCTCCGGCACCGCGTAGATGTTGTCGACGTCGCGCGCCTCGATCACGGCGCTTTCGCGCACGTTGCAGAACAGGCCGAGCTTGCGCCGCTCCTCCTTGGGGATCGGTCGGTCGGTGCGGCACAACAGGATATCGGGCTGGATGCCGATCGAGCGCAATTCCTTGACCGAATGCTGCGTCGGCTTGGTCTTCAGTTCGCCCGCGCTCGGAATGAACGGCAGCAGGGTCAGGTGAATATAGATCGCGTGATCGCGCGGCAAATCGTTCTTGATCTGCCGGATCGCCTCGAAGAACGGCAGGCCCTCGATGTCGCCGACGGTGCCGCCGATCTCGCACAGCACGAAGTCGAACCCGTCATTGCCGTCGACGATGAAATCCTTGATCGCGTTGGTGACATGCGGGATCACCTGGATGGTGGCGCCGAGATAATCGCCGCGCCGCTCCTTGGTCAGGATGTCTTGGTAGATGCGCCCGGTCGTGATGTTGTCAGCTTTGGTGGCCGGCCGGCCGGTGAAGCGCTCGTAATGGCCAAGATCGAGATCGGTCTCGGCGCCGTCATCCGTCACGAACACTTCGCCGTGCTGGTACGGCGACATCGTTCCCGGATCGAGATTGAGATAAGGGTCGAGCTTGCGAAGCCGGACCTTGTAGCCGCGCGACTGCAACAGCGCGCCGAGCGCCGCCGACGCCAGACCTTTTCCGAGCGATGAGACCACGCCGCCGGTGATGAATATGTACCGCGCCATGGGACCTAACCTTTAAGGCTACCGACGCGATTCGCCAAAACGATTCGCTGACCGCACCGAACAACCTTCCGGCCTGTGGGTGACATGAAACTTCTAGCGTTGTCAGTATATTAGTTTGGTCTGCTCATGCGGAGCGCCAGATCCTGCCGCTGCATGGCAACCCCGCTTTATTGCGACCGCGGTGCTTCAGGAGCCGCCGGTGCGGCGGGCGCGCTCTGCTGCTGGTCCGACTTCTTCAATGAATCCAGGATGCCTCCACTGGTCGGCGGCGCGATCGGTGCACCACCGGCCGGTTGCGACTGCGAGGCAGGAGTAGTGCCGATGATCGAGGTCGGAGCGCGGCTATAGCTTGCGAGCCAGGACAGCAGCAGGCTGGTGGCGAAGAAGCTCGCCGCAAGGATCGCCGTGGTGCGCGACAGCAGGTTGGCGGTGCCCCGGCTCGACATGAAGCCGGCGCCTCCGCCCATGCCAAGGCCGCCGCCTTCGGATTTCTGCAGCAACACCATCGCGATCAATACCGCGACAATCATCAGGTGGATGACGACGACAACAGTCTGCATTTCGACCTTCCGTCGCAAACCAGGGACCGGATGTCGGCCGCATCTTCGAGCTTGCGGGGTTTGAATTTGGCGCGGTGTTACACGATCGGACCGGGCATTGTCACCCCCGGCGATGCCGCTACGACATAATCTCCGCCCGGCTTCCTTGCGAGAGCACGGAGGCGGTTAATCGAGGCCGCCGCGACTTTTGATCGGAGGTATATGGATACTGCTATAGCTTCAGGATTGCTCCGCTCACCGGATCGTCCAAGACCCGCGCGGCCTTGAGCGTCATGATGCTGACAGTCGCCAGCGGCGGTTCGGCTGCCTGAAAATGTGGCTCAAGGACACCCTCGCGCGATCGCCAGGAAGTCCGACGCTTTCAGGCTGGCCCCGCCGACCAGCGCGCCATTGACATTTGCCACCGCCATCAGTTCCGCCGCGTTTGAGGGCTTGACCGAACCGCCATAGAGGATTCGCATCCGCTCGCCCTCCCCCGGAAATCGCGACGTGAGGGAATCCCGGATGAACCGATGAACCTGCTCGACATCTTTCGCGGTCGGCGTCAGCCCGGTGCCGATCGCCCAGACGGGTTCATACGCCACCACCAGATTGGCCGCGGTCGCCTTGTCCGGCAGCGACCCCACGAGCTGGCCACCGCAAATTTCCAGGGTTTTGCCTTGATCGCGCTGCTGCTGGGTCTCGCCGATGCAGACGATGGCGACGAGGCCGGCGCGCCAAGCGGCTTCGGCTTTTTGCCGCACCAGCGCATCGCCTTCGTGATGATCGGCGCGCCGCTCGGAATGGCCGACGATGATGGCGCGGGCGCCGGCATCCGCCAGCATTTCCGCCGAAAGATCGCCGGTATGGGCGCCTGACGCCTTGGGGTGGCAATCCTGGGCTCCTACCGAAAGTGTGTTCGCGCCGTGCGCCTGGGCCGCGAACAACGCGATCAGGGTCGCGGGCGGGCAAACCATCAGCTCGGCCTTGGCGGCGACCCCGGCTGCGCCCGCACACATGGCCTCGAATTCGCCCAGCGAAGCCCTGAGGCCGTTCATTTTCCAATTGCCGGCGATCAGCGGCCGAATGGCGTCCGTCATGTCGAAGTCCCGATCAGTTTAGGTTTTGTGCAGCGCTAGCAGAACCGGCGCGCCAGTTCCAGATGCCGGCGTCGGGTGATCCGGGCCGTTGCCGCGTCAAATTCACCGCCCGCGCCGAGGTTGCGACAGAACGACTGCCACTTTATGATGCTTTATCAATTCGGTGGCGCCCTTTTGCGGAATTCGGCTCGAATTCCTCTTGGGCGCGAACCGGTTCCCTCCTGCAAACACGTTGGACCCATGCTTCGAGGAATACGGAAAGCCTCATCAAACTGGCTCGGCAAAACCATTATGGCCGTCGTGATGGGTGTGTTGATTGTCAGTTTCGGTATCTGGGGCATCGCCGACATCTTTCGCGGCTTCGGGCAGTCGACGCTGGCCACGGTCGGCCATACCGAGATTTCGACCGAGCAGTTCCGTCAGCTCTATACTGACCGGTTGCAGCAGATCGGCCGCCAGTTTCGACGAGCGATAACAATGGACCAGGCGCGCGCCCTTGGCGTCGACCGCCAGGTGCTGCAGCAGACCATTGCCGAGGCCGCCCTGGACGAGGAAGCGCGGCGGCTGGGGCTTGCGCAGTCCGAAGAAGAAACCAAGCGGATGATCTTCAGCGATCCCAATTTCAAGGGCAGCAATGGCGCGTTCGATCCGGCGCGCTTCGAGGCCGCGATACGGCAATTTGGCTACAGCGAAGCGCGCTATGTTGCCGACCAGCGCAAGGTCACCCTGCGGCATCAGATCGCGGGCACCATTTCGGCCGGCCTGACGCCGCCGAAAGTGATGATCGACGCACTCAGCCATTTCCAGAACGAGCAGCGCTCGATTGAATACGTCAAGCTCAACGCCGCCCAGGCCGGAACCATCGATCCGCCGTCGCCGGCAACGCTGGCGAGCTATTTCGACGAGCACAAGGTCCAGTTCCGTGCGCCTGAATATCGCAAGATCGCCTTTGTCGCGATCACCCCGGAAGAGATCGGCAAGTGGTCGGAGGTCTCGGATGAGGACGCCAGGAAACTGTACGAGACGCGACGCGACACGCTCGGCACACCGGAAAAACGCGAGGTGCGGCAAATCGTATTTCCGAATATGGAAGAGGCGATGGCGGCGCGGACCCGCCTCGGCTCCGGCACGTCGTTCGACGAACTGGCCAAGGAGCGCGGACTAAAAGCCTCCGATGTCGATCTCGGCATGGTGTCGAAATCCGAAATCATTGATCCCGGGATCGCAAATGCGGCTTTCTCGCTGCCGTCGGGCGAGATCAGCCAGCCGGTGCAGGGCCGTTTCGGTGTCGCCGTGGTCAAGATCGGCAAGATCGTGCCGGGGGTCGATGTGTCCTATGACAGCGTGTCCCAGGGCCTCAAGAAGGAAATCGCCACCGAGCGCGCGCGAAAGCAGGTTTCAGACCTGCGCGACAAGATGGAAGACGAGCGCGGTGGCGGCGCAAGCGTGATCGAGGCGGCAAAGAAACTCGGGCTTGCCTCGGTGACCATCGACGCCGTCGACCGTTCCGGTCGTCTTCCCAATGGTCAACTCGCGACCAACATTCCCCCCGGCCTCGATGTCGTCACCCAGGGCTTCAATAGCGATGTCGGCGTCGACAACGATCCGATTTCATACCATGGTGGTTATGTCTGGTTCGACGTGCTCGGCATCACCCCGTCGCGGGAGCGTAGTCTCGACGAGGTCAAGGACCAGGTCGAAGCGAAATGGCACGAGGACCAGGTCGCCAGCCGCTTGCGCACCAAGGCGACCGAGATGGTGCAGAAGCTCGACCAGGGCGCCAAGCTCGCCGACGAGGCGGCGGCTGCCGGCTTGAAGGTGGAGACCGCGGCGAGTTTCAAGCGCGACGCCACCCCGCCAGGCGTTCCCGCCAGTGCGATCGCGGCGGCGTTTCGCACCGCCAAGGATGGCGCTGGTCAGACGCCGGGCGCCGGCATCGGCGAATGGATCGTGTATCGCGTGACAGACATTACGGTGCCGCCGGTCGACATGGCGTCCGACGACATCAAGAAGATGAAAGGTCAGCTTGAGCGGAGCCTCGAGGACGAACAGATCGCGCAATACGTCGCCAAGCTCGAAACGCAGATCGGCACCAGCATCAACGAAGCCGCCTTCGCGCAGGTGACCGGCGCGAGCGGCAGCAACGACAACAACTGAGCAGGTTCGAAAATAAATGCCGGGCATACCGGTTCGTTGTCGGAAAACGCCCCACCCGAAAGCACGCGATGGACGATCTCAAATCTATCATCGGAAAACTGGCGACCGGCGCCACGCTGTCGCGTGATGAAGCGGCATCCGCCTTCGACAGCATGATGTCCGGCGAGGCGACGCCCTCGCAGATGGGCGCCCTGTTGATGGCGCTCCGGGTGCGCGGCGAGACGGTGGACGAAATCACGGGCGCTGTCTCGGCGATGCGGTCCAAGATGCTGCGTGTCGACGCTCCCGAGGGCGCCGTCGATGTGGTCGGCACCGGCGGCGACGGCTCCGGTTCGGTCAATGTATCGACCTGCGCCTCGTTCATTGTCGCGGGCGCCGGTGTTCCCGTCGCCAAGCATGGCAACCGTGCGCTGTCGTCGCGCTCGGGTGCTGCTGACGTACTGAGCTCGCTGGGCGTCAAGATCGATATCACGCCCGAGCAGGTCGGCCGCTGCGTCAGGGAAGCCGGAATCGGCTTCATGTTCGCTCCCACGCATCATCCCTCCATGAAAAATGTCGGCCCGACCCGGGTCGAACTCGCGACCCGCACCATCTTCAATCTGCTCGGCCCGCTGTCCAACCCCGCGGGCGTCAGGCGACAGATGGTCGGGGTGTTTTCCCGGCAATGGGTAAAGCCACTGGCGCAGGTGCTGAAGAATCTCGGCGCCGAATCGGTCTGGGTGGTGCACGGCTCGGATGGCCTTGATGAAATCACCATCACCGGTCCGACCTTTGTCGCCGCGCTGGAGAACGGCAATATCCGCACCTTTGAGATCACGCCGGAGGAAGCCGGTGTTGCCCGCGCCGGCGGCGACGCGCTGAAGGGCGGCGACGCGGCTTTCAACGGGATCGCGCTGAAAGGCGTGCTCGACGGCAAGCCGGGTCCGTATCGCGATGTCGGCCTGCTCAATGCGGCCGCCGCGTTGATCGTGGCGGGCCGCGCCAAGAGCTTGAAGGAAGGCGTGGCGCTCGGCACCAAGTCGCTCGACAGCGGTGCGGCGGCAGCGCGGCTGAAACATCTGATCGCTGTCTCCAACGGTTGATCGCAGGGACCTCTCGATGTCCGATATCCTGACCAAGATCGAGGTTTACAAGCGAGAGGAAATCGCCGCCGCCAAGCGCGCCCATCCGCTCGCGAGCATTGAGGCGCTGGCGAAAGCAGCCCCGCCGCCGCGTGGTTTCGTGCGCGCGATCCGCGAAAAACTAAGCCGTGGCGATTATGCGCTGATCGCCGAAGTTAAGAAGGCCTCGCCGTCCAAGGGGCTGATCCGCGCCGATTTCGATCCGCCTGCCTTGGCAAGCGCCTATGAGGCCGGAGGAGCTGCCTGCCTTTCGGTGCTGACGGATGCGCCGTCGTTCCAGGGCCATCTCGATTTCATGGTGGCGGCGCGGGCGGCGACCGGCCTGCCGGTGCTGCGCAAGGATTTCATGTTCGATACCTATCAGGTGGTCGAGGCGCGAGCCCATGGCGCGGACTGCATTCTGATCATCATGGCGGCGCTCGACGACGGCGCCGCGCGGGACATCGAGGCCGCGGCGCTGGCGCACGGCATGGATGTGCTGATCGAGATCCATGAGCAGAGCGAACTCGACCGCGCCCTGAAACTGCGCTCGCCGATGATCGGCATCAACAATCGCAATTTGCGCACCTTCGAAACCACGCTCGCCACCAGCGAGGCGCTGGCGCCGCTGATTCCGGGTGATCGCCTGATGGTCGGCGAAAGCGGCATCTTTGCACCCGTCGATCTGGCGCGCCTGGCCCGGATCGGCATCTCGACCTTCCTGGTCGGCGAAAGCCTGATGCGGCAGGCCGATGTGACGGCCGCGACCCGTGCACTGCTGGCGCGTGGCAAATCAGTAAGCGCGGCGGGGGCGCGCTAGATCATGGCGGACAGATCTTCAAAGACCAAAACCACGGGGAGCGCCCTCACCCACATCGACGCCAGGGGCGAAGCGCGAATGGTCGACGTGTCGGCCAAGCCCGCCACCGAACGCACCGCGGTCGCCGAAGGCCGCGTCATCATGAGCAAGGCGACGCTCGAACTGATCGTTTCCGGCAACGCCAAAAAAGGCGACGTGCTCGGCACCGCGCGGATCGCCGGTATCATGGCGGCAAAGCGCACCTCGGATCTGATACCGCTGTGTCACCCGCTCGCCCTGTCGAAAGTCACCCTGGATATAACGCCCGACAGGAAGCTGCCAGGCTGCATCGTGCGCTCCACCGTCAAAGTCACCGGCCCGACCGGCGTCGAGATGGAAGCGCTGACGGCGGTGTCGGTCGCATGCCTGACGATCTATGACATGGTCAAGGCGGTGGAGCGCGGTATCCGTATCGAAGCCATCCACCTTCTCGAAAAAAAGGGCGGCAAGTCGGGCCACTATCGTGCCTGACCCAATCGCGCCTGTTGATACATCTCGAGGACAGGCCACCTCGCGGCTGGTTCGATCAGAACCGACCAGGTTCAAGCGCCGCTGCGCCTGAACCCAACCGTTATTTCTGCCGGCCTAATTCGGCACCGTGGTTTTGGGCGATGCCGGAACATCGGCCTTGACGGTAACGCCATGTAGCAGGTCCAAGGCGGCCGCCAGCGCCTTGTCGTTCTTCTCGTCCGGCGGAACATAGGCTTGCGAGCCGGTCTTCTCTGCGCCTTCGGCGGAGAGATGGCCGCGCATCGAGGCTTCGCCCTTGGTGTCGGAACGGCCCTTGAACTCGTCCGGCACGTCCTGGAGGATCTCGATGTCCGGCGAGATGCCCTGCGCCTGGATCGAATGGCCCGATGGTGTGAAATAGCGCGCCGTTGTCAGCGCCAGCGCGCCGTTGCTGGCACCAAGCGGAATGATGGTCTGTACCGATCCCTTGCCGAACGAACGGGTGCCGATCAGGGTCGCGCGCTTGTGGTCATGCAACGCGCCCGCGACGATTTCCGAAGCCGACGCCGATCCGCCGTTGATCAGGACCACCAGCGGCTTGCCCTTGGTCATGTCGCCGCCCTTGGCGGTATAGCGCTGGGTTTCCTCGGGCGTACGGCCGCGCGTCGAGACCACCTCGCCGCGTGCCAGGAACGTGCTCACCACCGAGACCGCCTGGTCGAGCAGGCCGCCCGGATTGTTGCGCAGATCGAGGACGTAGCCCGCCAGCTTGTCTTGCGGGATCTGCTTGACGATATCGCCGATCGCGTTGTGCAATCCTTCGGTGGTTTGTTCGTTGAACGAACTGATCCTGATATAGCCGATATCGCCGCTTTCGGTATGGAAGCTGACCGGCTTCACCTGGATGATTTCGCGTTCGATCGATACGTCGATCGGCTTGTCTTTGCCCTTGCGTTCGATCTTCAGCTTGGTGCTGGTGTGAACCGGGCCCTTCATCTTGTTGACGGCCTGCTCCAGCGTCAGTCCCTGAACCGCGTCGCCGTCAATATAGGTGATGAGGTCACCCGACATGATGCCGGCTCTTTGCGCCGGCGTGCCGTCCATCGGCGACACCACCTTGACAAGCCCGTCCTCCATCGTGACCTCGATCCCGAGACCGCCGAATTCGCCGTGCGTCGTATCCTGCATGTCGTGCCAAGCCGCCTCATTCATGTAGCGCGAATGCGGGTCCAGCGATGATACCATGCCGTTGATGGCGCCCTCGACCAGCTTGGCGTCGTCGGGTTTCTCGACATAATCGGTCCTGACTCGCTCGAACACGGTGCCGAGCAAATTCAACTGTGCGTAGGTGTTGGAACTGGTGGCCGCCTTGGCTGCCGCGGCCCAGAATTCGGGCTTGGGACCGGCGACGAGAAGGGTCAGGCAGGTGCCTGCTACCGCACCAAGTAGAAAGTGGGAATTCTTGCGCATTGCTTGCGGAACCTTCTCGCTGTCAGTTTTGTCGCATGTTGTCGATTTTGGGACGTCCCGGCAGATGCCTTGGAAGCAGATGCCTCGGAATCGGGTGCCTTGGCAGGTGTAGACCGGGCGGATCGGCATCCTAGTCTCACACAGGGCCGAGCGGAAGCGTCACAACAACTTTCTGGTGTCATTGAGGCAGTTTGGCCACCTTATCGGCGATTTTTCGGCAATGCGCGGGTACCCGGCCACGCCTTCACAGCCGCCCGCGCGTCCGGCATCTTCGCAATGCTCGCACGGTGTAAGGACGGCAAGCGCTTAGCGGCCGTAGAGACCGGTCAGGGTCGCTTTCGCCAAGGTATGGAGATGCAGATCAGAGCTGACCAGTGCTGCCGAGGCGGCATCATTCCTGGCGCCCGGCAACTTGTCGATGTCGACGGCGAAGACCGTGACCTGATAGTGATGCGGCTTGTCACCGGCCGGCGGACAGGGACCGTTATAGCCGCCGGACCCGAAATCCGTCCGGCTCTGGATCACTCCCTTGGGCATCAGCTTCTTCTTCACGTCGCCGGCGTCTTTCGGTAGCGATGTGGTGCGCGGTGGAATGTTGAACACCACCCAGTGCCACCAGCCGCTGCCGGTCGGCGCGTCCGGATCGTAGATGGTGACGGCGAGGCTCTTGGTGCCGCTCGGTGTCCCGCTCCAGTTCAGTTCGGGTGAAATGTTGGCGCCGGAGCAGCCAAGGCCATTGAAGACCTGCTCGTTGGCGATCGTGGCACCTTCCTTGATGTCGGGGCTGGTCAAGGTCATGGTTTGCGCCTGCCCCCTGCCCGTACCGAGCACGCCAAAACTAAGCGCTCCAATACCGAGCACCGCCATCCAAACCCTCCCTTTTGCCACGGCTATTGCTCCTCTCCCGATCCCGGTACTTTGCGACCGTCCCGCTGCGATGGCGCCACCACAATTTTAGGGATGGCGCGGAAGCTCCGGAAGCGATAGGCGAAGATCAAGCAAGACCGTTCGGGTAGCAATCAGTTATTCCCGGGAGGAAACCCATGAACGAAGCGACCCGCATCCGAACCGGGATAACCGAAGAACTCGGCGCCAGTTCCGAGGAATTCCAGAACCTGCACGAGTTCGTCCGCAAGGCGCGCGCCAACCTCAATCAGAATGCGTGGGACTACATCGTCGGCGCGGCCGAGACCGAGACCACCATGCGGCGCAACCGCATGGCGCTGGACGAGATCGCGTTCCGGCCGCGCGTGTTGCGCAACGTCGCCAGGGTTGATGCGGCGGTCGAGCAGTTCGGGCGCAGGATGCGGCTGCCGGTGTTCATGGCGCCGATCGGCGCGCTCGAGATATTCGATCCCGAAGGCTCAGCCGCCAGCGTGACAAGGGCGGCCGGGGCGTTCGGAGTCGGCCACATGGTAAGCTCGGTGTCGGAGCCTGGTCTTGAGGAAGTGGCCGAGGCGGCCCCTGATGCGCTGCGTATGTACCAGCTCTACGTCCGCGGCGACGACGCCTTCGTCGAGGACTGCGTCGGCCGCGCGATCAAGAACGGCTACACGGCATTTTGCCTCACCGTCGATACCGCGCATTACAGCCGGCGCGAACGCGACATCGCCAAGCGTTATGTCCGCGAAAGCCGCCTGCGCGCCACCGGGGGCGACTTCCAGATGGGACTGGAATGGCGCACGGTGAAGCTGATCAAGGACAAGTACAGGATTCCGCTGGTGATAAAGGGCATCGCCACCGCGGAGGACGCCAAGCTCGCGGTTGAGCATGGCGTCGACTGGATCTATGTCTCCAACCATGGCGGCCGCCAGCTCGATCACGGCCGCGGCTCGATGCAGGTGCTGCCCGAAGTCGTTGAAGCCGTGAAGGGCCGCGCCAGGATCATGGTCGACGGCTCGATGTACCGTGGCACCGACATCGTCAAAGCCATCATCATGGGCGCCGATCTCGTCGGCATCGGCCGTCTGCAATGCTGGGCGCTCGCCGCCAAACAGGAAACCGGCGTATTGCGGATGCTGGAACTGCTCGAGGACGAGGTGATCCGCTGCCTTGGCCTGCTCGGCGTCAGGAATTTTTCCGAACTTGACCAATCCTATGTGCACCCGGCAAGCCCGACCAACCTGCCCGATGTGTTTAGCGCATTCCCGCTGCTGGACATCGAACCCTACCGTTATTGACGACACCGGCCGTGACAGCGATGCCCGCCCTTGCTCCCGGCGCAGCCGACGCGCTGCTGTTCGATCTCGGCCGCGTCGTCATCGACATCGATTTCGGCAAGGTGCTGGCGTGCTGGGCTGGCCATGCCGGCTGCACGCCCGCGGAGCTGTCAAAGCCATTCTCGCAGAGCGAGACGTTCCGGCGGCATGAGACCGGGCATGCCAGCGATGCCGAGTTCTTCGAGGCGCTGCGCACCACGCTCGGCATCGGAATAACGGACGAGCAACTGCTCGAGGGTTGGAACACGATCTTCGCCGGCGAAATGCCCGGCATCAATGCGCTGCTGGCGCGTGCCGCCAGGCGGCTGCCGCTATATGCCTTTTCCAACACCAACCCGCCCCATGTTGCGCATTTTTCCAAACCCTATGCGGACGTGCTCAGCCACTTCCGCGAAATCTTCCTGTCCTGCGCGATCGGGCTTCGCAAACCGGACGCCGCCGCCTATGATCATGTGATAAGGGCGATCGGCGCACCGGCGAAGCGCATCGTGTTCTTCGACGACCTCGTCGAGAATATCGATGGCGCGCGGAAGCAGGGCTTGACTGTCGTCCATGTCACATCGCCCAATGACGTGGCGGATGCACTAACCGCGCTTGGACTTTAAAGTGTTTTCGAGCGAAGTGGATACCGGTTCGCGTGAAGAAAACGTGTCAAAACAGGAATCTAGATCTCCGTTCCGATTCTATCGGAACGGAAACGGCTCTAGGGTAGAAGGAGCTTCGCCGTGCCATTGATGCCTGTCCATGACGCATTGGCAGCCATTCTCGCGGGCGCCGAGCCGCTGCCCCAGGAAATGGTCGCGCTCGACGCCGGCCACCACCGCGTACTGGCACGCGATCTCCGGGCGTTGCGCACTCAGCCGCCGCAGGCGATGTCGGCAATGGATGGTTATGCCGTGCGGGCCGTCGACGCCGATCAGGCGGGCGCCAGGTTCGAGGTGATCGGCGAGGTCGCGGCGGGACGGCCGTTTGACCAGGGGGTCGGGAGCAACCAGGCGGTCAGGATCTTCACCGGTGGCGTGATTCCGGCAGGCGCCAACGCCGTTGTGCTCCAGGAAGATACCGAGGTGGACGGCAGGTCCATCACCATCACCGAGGCAACGAGCCCGGGCAGGCATATCCGTCCCGCCGGCGTCGATTTCAACGAGGGCGACGTGCTGCTCACCGCAGGAAGCCGCCTCACCGACCGCGACCTTTCGCTGGCGGCAGCCATGAACTATCCGGAACTCGCGGTCCGGCGCCGACCCAAGGTCGCAGTGCTCGCGACCGGCGACGAACTGGTGATGCCGGGATCGCAGCCGGGCCCGGGCCAGATCGTCTATTCCAACGGCTATGCGTTGCGGGCGATGGCGCGGGCGGAAGGCGCCGAGACCATTGATCTCGGCATCGCCGCCGATACGACCGATGCCACCAGGGATGGCATCCGCCGCGCCCGCGACTGCGGCGCCGATATCCTCGTCACCACGGGCGGCGCCTCGGTCGGTGACCATGATCTGGTCAAGCAATCGCTGGAGGCCGAGGGCGTCACGATCGCGTTCTGGCGGATCGCGATGCGCCCTGGCAAGCCGATGATGCATGGCCGGCTTGGCGGCGGCATGCGCGTGATCGGCCTGCCCGGCAACCCCGTATCGTCCTATGTCTGCGCGTTCCTGTTCCTGGTGCCGCTGATTCGCGCTTTGTCCGGCCGTTCAAGCGTCCATCACGCGCGCGAAACCGCATTGCTCGGGCGCGATATCGTCGCCAACGACCAACGCGAAGACTATCGGCGTGCTCGCCTCGAGGCGCGCGCCGACGGCGCGTTGATCGCAACGCCGGTCAACCAGCAAGACAGCTCGCTGCTGGGCAATCTCGCTGCGGCGCGGGCACTTGTGATCCGTCCGCCTTTTGCACCCGCAGCCGGCGCGGGCTCGGTTTGCGACATCCTGCGGTTACCGCACTGAACGCCGGATACGGCTCCGCGCGACGTAACCTGATCTCGTTCACTGGAAATTAAGTGGTTGCGGAACACATATGGAACATATAGTGTTCGTTCATGATTTGTTTCGAGCATTGACGCCTGCAGATGGCCTGCAAACAGAAGCAGCCGCCCGGAGCTTCCATCCGGAGCTTCCATGGCCGCGGATGTCTGGAAACTGGCGGATATCTGGAAGCTGGGATGTCTCGAAATTGAACGGCACACTAACCTGGGGACTGGTCGAGATGCTCACGCGCAAACAGTACGAACTCCTGCGTTTCATCAATGAGCGATTGAAAGAGGCCGGTGTTCCACCGTCCTTCGACGAAATGAAGGACGCGCTCGATCTGCGCTCGAAGTCCGGCATTCACCGCCTCATCACGGCGCTCGAGGAGCGCGGCTTCATTCGCCGCCTGCCCAATCGCGCCCGCGCCATCGAGGTCATCAAGCTACCGGAGCTTTCGGGAGGCGGGAGCGGAAACGGCCGTCGCGGTTTCACACCGAGCGTCATCGAAGGTACGCTCGGCAAGGTACGCGGCATTGGTAACGCCGGCATCGAGGATGACGGCAATCATCCGGTAGCCGTGCCGGTGATGGGACGAATCGCGGCCGGCACGCCGATCGAGGCGTTGCAGACCCGCAGCCACACGATCAGCGTGCCGCCCGATATGCTCGGCTCCGGCGAACATTACGCGCTGGAGGTGCGTGGCGACTCGATGGTGGACGCCGGCATTCTCGATGGCGACCTGGCGCTGATCCAGCGCAACGAAACCGCCGACACCGGCGACATCGTGGTGGCGCTGATCGACGACGAGGAGGCCACGCTAAAGCGCTTCCGCCGCCGCGGCGCCTCGATTGCGCTGGAGCCCGCCAACACTTCCTACGAGGTCCGCATCCTGCCGCCTAACCGCGTGAAAATTCAGGGCAAGCTGATCGGGCTTTACCGGAAATATTGACCGAGCGCACCAGTGGCGTGGAGAATCGGGGGCTACCCGCGCCACGGTCCCGCCTTCGCGTTGCCGGCCTTCATCGCCTGCTCGACTTCATCGGCAAGCTGATTGAGGTGCCGGTAAAGTCGAGCATACATTTCGCGCTTGGTCTGTCGGTGGCAAGGCCGCTGATCAATGCCGCCTCGGCGGCATCGTTACGAAATTTTTCGATCGAGGCCAGATAATCCTTCACAGTCGGTCTCGCCGCGCTTCGACCAGGATCAGCGCTTCCATCGCTGCCTGCCACTCTGGTGTTACGTGCTCGGCCTTCGGAAGCTTGGTGATGTAGGTCGCGGCATCCCGTAGCGTCAGCAGTTTGCGGCCAATCGGCAGCTCTATCGGGTCCTCAAATTCGGCGGACCAATCGCTAATGCCGCCAGCCCTTGTCGACGTCGGTCTTGAAACCTTCCGGCATTCGCGGCTCCTGTCCGTCTTCGGGGACGTTGCAGAGTGAGCAAGGCATTCCCGCTGCGCCACAATTGTAGGCGTGAGGGCCAGCCCACGCCCGGGATGTTCCTCACATACCCAACCGCTATCGTCACAGCGTTTGCAAACCATCACGCGAACAGGTCCGCCCTGGTTGGCGTGAATTTAACGTAGGTGCCGCTCTCGTGCAGCCAAAGCCGGCCGGCGGGCGATGGCGAGATCAAGTCCGGCCTTGTATTCGGCGGGCGTGCCCTTGAAGTTCACGCCGTCTGGCGCAACTGCTCGGCGTAAGAAAATGGAATTGTAATAGGATTGTGAACGATCCACTAACCCATGTTATCGTTCGCGGCGCCGGCACCATACTAGTTTGCCGTCATGACGGCTCGGTACGTGGCTTTTATCGGTGATGAGAACGCCAATTGCGCTCCCGCCTTCCTCAGACGGAGCAGCGCTATGAAGCTATGAAGCGTCGTCGTTTCAAACAAACTGCCAACCTTGAAGATCGGCTCGTCGAGGAAGCAACACAGCTCCGCGAGATTGTCGATGCGCCGGATCAGAGAAATTCTACGTTTAAGGCACCAGGGCCTGACCGAGCGCGTCATCGCGCGGATGTTGGGGGTGAGCAATGGCGTCGTGCATGGATACGTGCGGCGGGCGCGCCTTCGGACGAATACAGGTCCGTACTACGGCAGTTGGTTTACGGATAAGTACACCGACGGCTGAGTGGGCTGGTTTAAGAATACCTGACTGTAATAGGCCTCGCGGCCGGGCGAACGCACGGAGGAGACACTCATGAGCTGGATACTTGAACTGGTTAATCCCCGGGAACGCAAGTGGGAAGAGTTCTACCGCAATCGCTGGTCCCACGATAACGTCATCCGCAGTACGCACGGTGTGAACTGCACCGGAGGCTGCTCCTGGGCGATCTACGTCAAGGACGGGATCATCACCTGGGAGATGCAGCAGACCGACTACCCGCTGCTCGAGCGGAGCCTGCCGCCCTATGAGCCTCGCGGCTGCCAGCGCGGCATCTCGGCCTCCTGGTATGTCTACAGCCCGATCCGGGTTAAGTATCCTTATGTTCGCGGCCCGCTGCTCGACCTGTGGCGCGAAGCGAAGCATGCGAATCCCGACCCGATCAAGGCCTGGGGTTCCTTAATAAGCGACCCGCAAAAGCGTGCGCGCATTCAGCGGGCGCGAGGCAAGGGCGGTTACCGCCGCGCCGATTGGCAAGAAGTGGTAGAGCTGATGGCTGCCGCCGCTCTACATACGTCGCGCAAGTACGGCCCGGACCGGATCATGGGCTTCTCGCCGATCCCGGCGATGTCGATGCTGTCGTTTGCGGCCGGTACACGCTTTTTGTCGCTTATGGGCGGCGGGCTCTTGAGCTTCTACGATTGGTACGCCGATCTGCCGACCTCGTTCCCGGAAATCTGGGGCGATCAGACCGACGTGTGCGAGAGCGCCGACTGGTACAACAGCAAGTTCATCGTCTCGATGGCGGCGAACATGAACATGACGCGTACCCCGGACGTGCACTTCATCGCGGAAGCGCGCACCGAGGGCACCAAGTTCGTGGTTCTGTCGCCGGACTTCAGCCAGATCTGCAAGTACTGCGACGAATGGATTCCGATCCAGGCGGGTCAGGATACCGCGCTGTGGATGGCGGCCAACCACGTCATTCTCAAGGAATACTACATCGATCGTCAGGTTCCGTACTTCATCGATTACGTCAAGCGCTACACGGATCTTCCGTTCCTTGTTGAGCTGCTTCCCGACGGGAAAGG
>JAGXAF010000045.1 GCA_018971675.1 Bradyrhizobium sp. | reverse complement strand
AACGGCCGTCGCGCTGCGATGACGGCCTCTGACGATTTTTAAGGAAAATGGAATCGCACGGCCACCTTCAGCAGGCGCGCCACCACAGACGGCTTTCGACGGTGGTCGTGACGGTGCTCATGGGCCGTTAAACACCATGATGGCGTCCGTTCGTCAAGGGATGACGTCCGGAAGTGTAGATCGCGATGCCGGGCCAGGTCCTGGTGTTGAAGGCACCTCCTACCCCAAATGCTTCTTGAAGAACTCGGTCGCGCGGCCCCAGGCAAGTTCGGCGGCCGTGCGGTCATGCACCGACATGCGCTGTTCGTTGACGAAGGCGTGCTCGGCGTCATAGCGGAACAGCTCGAGCGACCCGCCGGCGGCCTTCATGCCCTGCTCGAACGCATTGACCAGTTCCGGCGTGCACCAATCGTCCTTGTTGGCAAAATGCGCCTGCAGCGGAATCTTGATGTCGGCGGGCCTGGCGGCGGCTTCCGGCGGGATGCCGTAGAACACCACGCCTGCCGTCAGTTCCGGGATCTTGGCCGCGCCAATGATCGTCACCGCACCGCCGAGGCAGAAGCCCGTGAGGCCGACCTTGGCGCCGTTCCTGGCGAGATACTGCACGGCGCCGCGCACGGTCTGCGTGGTCGCATCGATGAAATCCAGCGAATTCATCTCGGCGCCGGCGGCGTCGGTGTCGTGATACGGCACCACCTTGCCCTTGTAGAGATCGGGCGCCAGCGCGTCGAAGCCGGCAACCGCAAAACGATCACACAGGCCCTTGATCTGATCCGACAAGCCCCACCATTCCTGGATCACGATCACCCCGGGGGCATTGCCGCGCGCGGCATTGGCCAGATAGCCATTGGCCTCCTTGCCGTCCGGACGCTTGAACGTAATGCTGGTGCCCATGGGTTCCTCCGCTGATTTTTGCCGGCAGGCCGATTGACGGTCATTTTGTCCGCAGTTCGGGCGCGACGCAACGGCTCGTCGCCCCCGGGTAGTAGCCGGGTTCCGGCTCTGTGGCCTATCCAAGGATACCTGCAGCGCACTCGGGAGACCAACGCACTTCGCCGCAACAAAAAAGCCCCCGTCGGGGGGCGTTTCCATTCAGTTCGGCGGGATTTCGCAATCAATGCGCGTTGGACCAGACCCTCTTCTTGGTGAAATACACCAGGACGGTGAGCAGGATCAGGAACACGAACGCCTGCATGCCGATCCGCTTGCGCTCTTCCATATGCGGCTCGGCGGTCCACATCAGGAACGTGGAGACGTCATGGGCGTATTGCGCCAGCGTCGCCGGTGATCCGTCGTCGAAGGTCACCTGACCATCGCTCAGCGGCTTCGGCATCTTGATGGCGTGACCGGGGAAGTACTTGTTGTAGAAAGAGCCTGCGGGAATGGTGACGCCGGCCGGCGGGTTGTCCTCGAAGCCCTGCAGAATCGCGCTCACATAGTTCGGGCCCTGCTCCTGGAACTGGGTGAAGAAGTCGACAATGAACCACGGAAACCCACGCTCATAGGACCGCGCCTTGGCGATCAGCGACAGGTCCGGCGGCAGCGCGCCGCCATTGACCGCGCGCGCCGCTTGCTCGTTCGGAAACGGCGGCGGGAAGTAATCGGCCGGCCGGCCTGGCCGTTCGAACATCTCGCCCTCGTCGTTCGGGCCGTCCTTGATCTTGTAGCCCGCCGCGAATGACGCAACCTGGGCCTCCGAGTAGCCCGGGCCACCGGGATCGGCAAGGTTCCGAAACGCGACATAGTTGAGCGAATGACAGGCCGAGCAGACTTCCTTGTAGATCTTCAGGCCACGCTGCAGCGAACCGCGATCAAAGGTGCCGAACGGCCCGGAGAACGACCATTGCTGCGACGGCGGCGTCAGTTCCTCGGCGGCCCTCGCCTCGCGCGCGCTGCCGGCAAACAAGGTGCCTGCAACCGCCAACGCGATCATCGTGGACAACATCGTCTTGCCTGCGCTTTTGGCCAGCACGTCGTCGGCGATCGAATTCGGAAGCAGTCGCGGCGTTTCGATCCGGCTCAGCAGCGGCAGTACGATCAGGAAATAGCTGAAGTAGCATACGGTCAGGACGCGGCCGGCGATCACATAGATGCCTTCGGGCGGCTGCGCGCCCAGATAGCCGAGCAATACGCACACCGCGACGAAGATCCAGAAGAACTGCTTGGCCAGCGGACGATACCTGGTGGAGCGGGTCCGCGCCGTATCGAGCCAGGGCAGGAACGCCAGCACGATGATCGCCGAGAACATCGCGGTGACGCCGGCGAGCTTGTTCGGGATCGAGCGCAGGATCGCATAGAACGGCAGATAGTACCATTCCGGCACGATATGCATCGGCGTCACGCCGGGGTTGGCCGGAATGTAGTTATCGGCGTCGCCGAGATAGTTCGGCATGTAGAAAATGAACCAGGCGAAGAAGATCATGAAGCACGAGACGCCGAACATGTCCTTGATGGTCGCATAGGGCGTGAACGGCACGGTGTCCTTTTCGGTCTTTGGCTCGACGCCCGCCGGATTGTTCTGGCCCGCGACATGCAGCGCCCAGACGTGCAGCACCACGACGCCGGCGATCACGAATGGCAGCAGGTAGTGCAGCGAGAAGAAGCGGTTCAAGGTCGGATTGCCGACCGAATAACCACCCCACAACAAGGTCACGATGCTGTCGCCGACAAAGGGGATGGCGGAAAACAGGTTGGTGATGACGGTGGCGCCCCAGAAGCTCATCTGGCCCCAGGGCAGCACATAGCCCATGAAGCCGGTCGCCATCATCAGCAGATAGATGATGACGCCGAGAATCCAGAGGATTTCGCGCGGCTCCTTGTATGAACCGTAATACAGGCCGCGGAACATGTGGATGTAGACGGCGAGGAAGAACATCGAGGCGCCGGCGGCATGGGTGTTGCGCAGCAGCCAGCCGTAGTTCACGTCGCGGACGATGGCTTCGACCGATTTGAAGGCGAGATCCGCATTCGGCGTGTAATGCATCGCCAGGATGACGCCGGTCAGGATCTGCACCCCGAGCATCATCGAAAGGATGGCGCCGAACGTCCACCAGTAATTCAGGTTACGCGGCGTCGGGTAAGCCACGAACGAGGAGTGGACGAGGCCCATAATCGGGAGACGCCGTTCAATCCACTTCAACGCCGGATTGGTCGGCTGGTAGTCAGATGGTCCGCTCATGATGCGATCTCTGGGGAACTAAGGGGCGAAGCGACGGGTCTGAAACTCGGACGGCAATTTCCGGGTTTCAGCCGATCTGGATTTTACTGTCGGAAACGAATTGATAGGGCGGCACCGGCAGGTTGAGGGGTGCGGGTCCCTGGCGAATGCGACCGGAGGAGTCGTATTGCGAGCCATGGCAGGGGCAGAAGAAGCCGTCATAATTGCCGTCATGGGCGATCGGGATGCAGCCGAGATGGGTGCAGATGCCGATCACCACCAGCCAGTTGTCATGACCTTCCTTGACTCGGGACTGGTCGGTTTGCGGATCGCGAAGTTCGGACACCGGCACCGCGCGGGCCTCCTCGATCTGCTTCTTGGTGCGGTTCATGATGTAGATCGGCTTGCCGCGCCAGAAGACCTTGATGTCCTGGCCTTCGGCAATCGGCTTCAGGTCAACTTCGATCGGCGCGCCAGCCGCGACCGTCGAGGCGTCCGGATTCATTTGGGAAACCAGCGGCCAGGCGGTAACCAGCCCGCCCACCGCGGCCACGGCTCCCGTTGCAACAAAGAGGAAATCACGCCGTGAGCCTGCCGAAGACGCTGTCGTCACGATTTCTTACCTTTCTCCGCTGCATGCCCCGGCACCGACGGTGCCCGCGACCCCCGCCGCGATATCTCCGAAGTTGCCTTATCCCAGCCCAATTAGACTAAAGAGGCAGACCAAAATCGTTTTATTGGCACCCTTGCCGCAAGAGCGCAAGCCCGCTATCGGCTGACGAGCTTGCAATGCGGCACCCAAGCCGCATCGAGCGGCGATTATTCGGACGTTCATCGGCGACCGAAGGGGCCGCGGCCCTTGTCACTGAAGTCCGTCACCAGGACCGGTCAGAGAATGCAGATCGCCCTTTTCCAGCCCGACATTCCCCAAAATACGGGCACGATCCTGCGTCTCTGCGCGTGCCTGGACGTGGCTGCCCATATCATCGAGCCCGCGGGGTTTCCGGTATCCGACCGGCATTTCCGCCGGGCCGGGATGGATTATCTCGATCAGGTAACGGTTAGGCGCCACAATTCGTGGCCAAAATTCCAGCAATGGCGTAACGAGGAGGCCTGCCGGCTGATCCTGTTTACGACCAAGGCCAGCGGCTCCTATCTTGATTATCGCTTCGGGGCGACCGACATCCTGCTGTTCGGGCGGGAATCCGCCGGAGTGCCCGACGAAGTCGCCAGCGCGGCCGATGCGCGGGTGGTGATCCCGATCAGACCAGGCCTGCGTTCGCTCAACGTCGCGATGTCGGTCGCCATGGCCTTGGGCGAAGCGTTGCGGCAAATCGACGCCGGGATCCAGGAGACGAAAGGTTGAGTTACGCGGTCAAGGAGATATTTCTGACGCTGCAGGGCGAAGGCGCCCATGCCGGCCGCGTCGCGGTGTTTTGCCGGTTCTCCGGCTGCAATCTCTGGAGCGGCCGCGAGCAGGATCGCGCGACGGCGACCTGCCGGTTCTGCGACACCGATTTCGTCGGCACCGATGGCACCCTGGGCGGCCGTTACGACTCGGCCGATGAACTCGCCGAGACCGTCGCCGCGCAATGGGCGGAGGGGGTGAATGCCAACCGCTACACGGTCTTGACCGGCGGCGAGCCATTGCTGCAGGTGGACACCGCGCTGATCAATGCGCTTCACGCCCGCGGCTTCGCCATCGGGGTCGAGACCAACGGTACCATCGTCCCCCCCGATGGCATGGACTGGATCTGCGTCAGCCCCAAGGCCGGCGCCGAACTCGCGGTCCGGAGGGGACATGAGCTCAAGCTGGTCTATCCGCAAGCGGATGCGAAGCCGGAGGCGTTTGTCGACCTCGCCTTCGAGCGCTTCTCGCTGCAGCCGATGGACGGGCCGGATGTGCTGGAAAATACCGCGCGCGCGGTCGACTATTGCCTGCGCCACCCGCAATGGCGGCTCAGCCTGCAGACACACAAGACACTTGGTATCAGGTAGATACGTGGCATCAGGTAGATTTGGCAGTATGATCCGGATTTTTCGATGTGGGAATTGACGAAATCGTTCCGGTTCGAGGCCGCCCATGCGTTGCCGGGAACGACGCTCGGCGCGGCCAGCGAGGAAATCCACGGCCACTCGTTTCGCGCCGAGGTGACGGTGCGCGGCGCGCCGGACCCCGCGACCGGCATGGTGCTCGATCTCGGCCTGCTCGAACGCAGCCTCGCCGAGGTGCAGAAGTTGCTCGACCACAAGATGCTCAACAACGTCGAGAGACTGGGCGCGCCGACGCTCGAAAACCTGTCGCGCTTCATCTGGGAACGGCTGCAACCCGTCGGCCGGATCACCAAAGTGAGCGTGCATCGCGACAGTTGCAACGAAAGCTGCAGTTATTTCGGCCCGCAATGATTTGCTGAGAAAGTCCCATGGCAATTCCCGACGATATCGACACACGCAAGACCAAGGCTAGAGCCTGGTTCGAGAGCCTGCGTGATGAACTGCGCGTGTTGTTCGAGACGCTGGAAGACGAAGCTCCGCCTGCGCTCTATCCGGGCAGCCCCGGCCGCTTCGTCGTCACGCCCTGGGAACGCACCGACCACTCCGGCGCGAAGGGCGGCGGCGGGGTGATGTCGATGATGCATGGCCGGCTTTTCGAGAAGATCGGCGTCCATTGCTCGACGGTGTATGGCGAATTCGCCCCGGAATTCCGCAGCCAGATCCAGGGCGCCGGCGACGATGCGCATTTCTGGGCCTCGGGCATCTCGTTAATCGCGCATTTGCGCAATCCGCACGTCCCCGCCGTGCACATGAACACCCGCTTCGTCGTCACCACCAAGGCCTGGTTCGGCGGCGGCTCCGACCTGACGCCGGTGCTCGATCGGCGGCGAACCCAGCAAGACCCCGATACAGTGGCCTTTCATGCGGCGATGGAAGGCGCTTGCGCAGGCCACAACGGGGTGGCCTCCTACGAGAAATTCAAGCGGTGGTGTGATGAATATTTCTATCTGCCGCATCGCAACGAAGCCCGCGGCATCGGCGGCATTTTCTACGATCATCATGATTCCGGCGATTGGAACGCCGACTTCGATTTCACGAAAGACGTCGGACGCGCCTTCGCGCGCATCTATCCGACGCTGGTGCGCCGGAATTTCAACACGCCATGGACGGCCGAGGACCGCGAAGAGCAGTTGATCCGTCGCGGCCGCTATGCCGAATTCAACCTGCTGTACGATCGCGGCACCACATTCGGGCTGAAAACCGGCGGCAATGTCGATTCGATCCTGTCGTCGATGCCGCCGGAAGCGAAGTGGCCATAGCCGTGACGCAACTGCCGCGCGCGATGCTGATCGACATGGACGACACCATCCTGTCGGCATATGGCCGTCCCGAAATCGCCTGGAACACTATCGCCGCCGAATTCGCCGAGGAACTGGCGCCGCACTCCCCCCGCGAGGTCGCCGGGACAATCCTGTCCGAGGCGCGAAAATTCTGGTCCACCGCCGAGCCGGTGTGGCGGCTGCAACTTCACGAAGCCCGGCAGATCACGGTGAAGAACGGTTTTGCCGCGCTCGCGGCCGCTGGCCGAACCGGCCTTTCCGAACAGCTTGCGATACGGATCGCCGATCGTTTCACGGCCTATCGCGAGGAGGAGACGTTCGTGTTTCCGGGCGCGCACGACGCCATCGATGCGCTGAAGGCGCTCGGCGTCAAACTCGCGCTGGTCACCAATGGGGCGGCCGGCATCCAGCGCGCCAAGGTCGAGCGCTTCGCGCTGACCCACCGGTTCGATCACATCCAGATCGAGGGCGAGCATGGTTTCGGCAAACCCGACGAGCGGGCCTATCTGCATGCGATGCGTGCGCTCGGTGTCGAAGCCCCCGATACCTGGATGGTCGGCGACAATCTGGAATGGGAAGTCGAGGCGCCGCAACGGCTCGGCATCTATGCGATCTGGATCGATACGCATGGCGAGGGCCTGCCGCCTGATGCCGCCATCAAGCCCGATCGCATCATCCGATCGCTGACCGAGTTACTGCCGGCCGAGCGCCGATAGCCCCGGCTGCATCGCGGGCGCGGATCGCATTTGCCGATGCAGACAGGGGTCCGCGCCGAACTCAAAAGAATATATTCAAGGCCGATGATCGCGATTGAAGCGTGCGACGGCATGGTCGGCGATGGCTTCCAGCGCAGATTCCCCGGCCGGAAAATCCGCGGCAAGCCAGGCGTCTTCCGCCAACGCGAGTACCTGTCCAAGTGCCGGACCTTCGGCAATTCCGCGCGCAGCGAAATCGGCTGCCTTCAGCGGGAATTTCGGCACGCTCCAGCGTTCGGGCAAGGTCACAAGCTCACGCCAGCGCGGGCAATCCGGTTCGCCGCCGGAGCGCGCCCAGGCCAGCATCAGCCGGTCGCGGTAGCGCTCGGCGCCGAGCCGGTACAGCCGCCGCCGGGCCGTCGCCTCGTCCATCCCGCCAAGCCGCCACCAGCGATGGCCCATCGAATCCAACTTCTTGGTCTCCTGATTGGTCAGCCGCAGCCGCCCCGACAATCGTTTTGCGTCTTCGGTCACCGCGACCGCGAGGGCGCCGAGCCGGCGAATGGCGTTCGGCTCCAGGCCGAGCGCGCGCTCTGCCGCGATCATCCCGGCGAACGGCCCGGTATAGAAGACACTGCCGAAAATCGGGAGCAGCAGGCCGCCTTCGGCCATCGCTGTAACCGCGCCCTCAGCGCCGTCCGCGATCATCAGCTTCATCACTTCCATGCGCACGCGTTCGGCGGACAGCGCGGCAAGCCCGGCAAACCCGCTGATACAAGCGAGATATCCGGCGCGATCGGGTTCACCCGAGCCATAGCTGGCGTGAATGCGGAAGAACCTGAGGATACGCAGATAGTCCTCGGCAATGCGACGGGCGGGGTCGCCGATGAAGCGCACGCGTCTTGCCGCGATATCCGGCAGCCCGCCGACATGGTCATGCACGACGCCCGCGGCATCGACCGACAGGCCGTTGATCGTGAAATCGCGCCGTTCGGCGTCGCGCGCCCAGTCGCGCCCGAATGCAACCCTGGCCTTGCGGCCGAAGGTCTCGACGTCTTCGCGCAGGGTGGTGACCTCGAACGGCCGGGCTTCGACCACCAGCGTCACCGTACCATGCTCGATACCGGTCGGCACGCTCTTGATGCCGGCGGCCCTGGCGCGGCTGATCACCTTGTCAGGCAGCGCTGTGGTCGCAATATCGATGTCGCCGATCGGGGCCGCGAGCAACGCATTGCGAACCGCGCCCCCGACAACGCGCGCCTCCTCGCCGTCTCCGTTCAGCACCGCAAGCACCCGCGCGGCGGGACCCGATCTCAACCAGGGCGCGGCGTCGAGCACACGCGCATCCGTCATTTTTCAACTCCGGGGATGAACTTGCCGTTCTCGACATGGGCCGGAATGTAGGTCGAATTCGGCGGCGCGCCGGAAAATTGCGCGAGCAGCACGAAGCTGATCGCGACCAGCACCATGGCGCCGAGCGTAAGCTTGGCGACCAAATGCAGCGGCCAAGAGGTCTGCGCCAGCACTCCCGAACGCGAGGCCACCAGAATCAACGCATAGACCGCGAACGGAATCAGGAAAATTCCGATCTCGGTGAGCGCCGGGCGGATCATGGCAGGCATATCCTCTCATAGAGCACACGCAGAATTCCCGCGGTCGCGCCCCAGATATATCGATCCGCGAACGGCATCGCGTAGTACGAACGCACGATGCCGCGGAACTCCTTGCTGTGCATCTGGTGATTACCCGGGTCCATCAGGAACGACAGCGGCACCTCGAACGCATCATCGACCTCGGCCTGGTTGATGCGCAGCGTGAAGCCCGGACGGACACGCGCCACCGCCGGCAGGATGCGAAACCCGAAGCTGGTCCCGTACAGATCGAGATAGCCGATCGGATCGATGAATTCGCGGGCAAGCCCGATCTCCTCCCAGGCCTCGCGCAAGGCGGCGTCGAGCGGCGAAGCGTCGGCCGGGTCGATCTTGCCGCCGGGAAAGGAGATCTGGCCGGCATGGTCGTTCAGATTCGCCGCACGCTGCGTCAGCAGCACGGTCGGCTGGGCGTGATCGACCACCGCGATCAGCACCGCCGCCGGCCGCACCGGCTGTTCGCGCGCGAGAATTGCCAGCATGCGATCGGTGCCGCGATCTCCGCTCGGCGGCACCATGTCGGCATCCGTCAGCGCCGGCGGGACATCGAAGCGCAGCCGCGCGCGGGCCCGATCGAAGAACTCCGCCGAACTGAACGCGGCAGGCTCGGCCTTCAGCAACGGTCCATTCAAAGCGCGCCCCTCACCTGCTCCGCATCGGCCATCGCAAAGAACTCGCCACCCGAAGCGATTCCGAACTTCGGACGACCATCGACCACTCGCTCCTCGCCAATGTCAACCAGATCATAATAGATCGCCCGCGTGACCTTGGCCCACAGATCGGCGCGGACGTGCAGATAGGGCGTCAGGCCGCCGTCGGCGGCGACCTCGAATCGCAGCCGGTGGGCAGGATCGCACGCCACCCAGTCGTCGACATTGGTCCGGAACCGGAGCAAGCGAGCGCCTTCGTCGCCCTCCTTCAGCATCTCGACGGCGAGGAACGGCGCATCGTCGACTCGAATGCCGACCTTCTCCACGGGAGTCACGAGAAAGTGCTTGCCGTTTTCGCGCTTCAGGATGGTCGAGAACAATCGCACCAAGGCGGGCCGCCCGATCGGCGTCCCCATGTAGAACCACACACCGTCGCTGGCGATTCGCATGTCGAGATCGCCACAGAACGGCGGATTCCACAAATGCACGGGCGGCAGCCCCTTGCCGGCCGGACTGGCGTTGGTGGCCTGCCGGGCGACAACCGTCAGGTCTTCAAGGCCCCGATGCGGGATCTGCCCTTGGTTCGCCATTGTTTGCCCTCATCTGATCGCCGCGATTTGCCACAATTGACGCGCTGTCACGGTGTGTTCAAGGCATTGGCATTCGGCAGCAATCCCAAGTTAAAATCCCAAGTTAACTCCCAAGTTAACTCGCCACTTCGTGATGCCGTTCGCTCCCCCAAAAGCCGATAATATGGGGATAGTTTAATTCAACGAATGCGCGCCCTTTGCATAGGTTTAGCATGGGTTATTGCCATGACGACGCGATCGGCGGCAATGGCGCAAGGGTAACTTGAGTGCAAAGGATACCTGAATGGCAGGCGCGGACAGTGTCGAAAAACTTGAGGATGTGATTGTCCGCTCGGCCGAGCAGGTCGCCGGCCAGATTCGTGCCGCCAAAGACGCGATCGCAACCGTCATTTTCGGCCAGGAGCGCGTCATCGAGAACACCCTGGTGACGATCCTGTCCGGTGGCCACGCGCTGCTGATCGGCGTTCCTGGCCTCGCCAAGACCAAACTGGTGGAGACGCTCGGGATCACGCTCGGGCTGGACGCCAAGCGCATCCAATTCACGCCGGACCTGATGCCCTCAGACATTCTCGGCGCCGAGGTGCTGGACGAGAGTAGCGCCGGCAAGCGCTCTTTCCGTTTCATCTCGGGCCCGATATTTGCGCAGCTCCTGATGGCCGACGAAATCAATCGCGCCAGCCCGCGCACGCAATCCGCACTGCTGCAGGCGATGCAGGAACAGCACATCACGATCGCCGGCGCCCGGCATGACCTGCCGAAGCCATTCCATGTGCTGGCGACGCAAAACCCGCTTGAGCAGGAAGGCACCTATCCGCTGCCGGAAGCGCAACTCGACCGTTTCCTGATGGAAATCGACGTCGATTATCCCGATCGCGATGCCGAGCGCCGCATCCTGTTCGAAACCACCGGCGCCGAGGAGACGCTGGCCAAGGCCGCGATGAACGCCGAGACCCTGACCACCGCGCAAAGGCTGGTTCGCCGGCTGCCGGTCGGCGACAGCGTGGTGGAGGCGATCCTGTCGCTGGTGCGCTCGGCGCGTCCGGGACCGGAAGGCGGCGAAGCCGGCAAGCTGATCGCGTGGGGACCGGGTCCCCGCGCCAGCCAGTCGCTGATGCTGGCGGTGCGTGCCCGCGCCTTGCTCGACGGGCGTCTGGCGCCCTCGGTCGACGACGTGCTCGACCTGGCGGAGCCGATCCTCAAGCACCGCATGGCGCTGACATTCCCGGCCCGCGCCGAGGGGCGCACCATTCCTGATGTGATCCGGCAATTGAAGGCTCGGATCGGTTGATGGCGGTTGAGAACAGGCACACAGGCGGAGAAATCACAGCAATCCGACGCGCCGATGGCGAAAGCCGAACGCTCGCCGCATCGCTGCCCCGCCTCGTGCTTGAAGCCCGCCGTATCGCCGCCAACGTGATCCATGGATTACATGGACGGCGGCGCGCCGGCGCCGGCGAAAGCTTCTGGCAGTACCGCCGCTTCAATTCCGGGGAGCCGTCGCAGAACGTCGACTGGCGCCGCTCGGCGCGCGACGATCACCTTTATGTCCGCGAACAGGAATGGGAGGCCGCCCATACCGTATGGCTTTGGCCGGATCGTTCGCCCTCGATGGCGTTCGCCTCAAAACAGGCGCGCGACAGCAAATTGGAGCGCGGGCTGATCGTGACTTTCGCGCTCGCCGAGTTGCTGGTCGCGGGCGGCGAGCGCGTCGGCATCCCCGGCCTGATGAATCCGACCGCGAGCCGCAGTGTGATCGACAGGATGGCGCAGGCGATGCTGCATGACGACACCGCCAGGCCAAGCCTGCCACCGTCTTTCGCGCCGTCAGCGCTGGCCGAGATCGTGGTGCTGTCGGATTTCTGGTCGCCGATGGCCGAGATCAAGACCATGCTCGCCGGGCTGTCGTCCTCCGGCGCCCACGGTACATTGATTCAGGTGGTCGATCCGGCCGAAGAAAGCTTTCCCTATTCCGGCCGCGTCGAATTCGTCGAGCCGGAAAGCGGCGAGGTGATCACCGCCGGCCGCGCCGAACGCTGGGCCAACGACTACGTTACCCGCGTGGCACTGCACCGCGACCAGATCCGCGCCGAGACCAATACGCTCGATTGGCTGTTCTCGACCCACACCACCGACCGCTCGGCGGCCGAACTGCTGCTGTTCCTGCACGGCGGCATGATGGTGAGCAAGGCCGCCGCGCGCACCTCGACCGTCAAGGCGGGGCGCAGCGCATGACCGCCGGTCTGCCCCTGACATTCGCCGAGCCCTTGCTGCTGCTCGGGCTGCTCAGCCTGCCGTTGTTATGGTGGCTGTTGCGGGTGATGCCGCCGCGGCCGCGCCGCGTCGAGTTTCCGCCGACACGACTGCTGTTCGACATCGCGCCCAAGGAAGAGACCCCGTCGCGGACGCCGTGGTGGCTGACGGCGCTGCGCCTGACCGCCGCGGCGCTGATTATCCTGGCCGCCGCCGGCCCGACCTGGAATCCGCAAACCGGCGTCGGCGCCGGCACCAAACCGCTGGTGATCCTGCTCGACGATGGCTGGAGCGCCGCCGCAAGCTGGGACATCCGGGTCAAGGCCGCCGACGAACTGATCACGCAGGCCGATGGCGACCGCCGCGCGGTCGCACTGGTCCCTCTGTCGGAGTCCGCGCGCGACATCACGCTGATGCCGGCCGGTACCGCGCGCGTGGCGCTGCGCCAGCTGGCGCCAAAGCCCTATTCGGTCGAGCGGATTGAAACCCTCCCCGCCATCGCGCGTTTTCTGAAAGCGACCGGTGACTGCGAGATCGCCTGGCTGTCGGACGGCATTGATGCCGGACGCGGACCGGCGTTTGTCGAGGGCCTCGGCAAAACCATGGGCGATCGCAATTTGACGATTTTCCGGGACGGCACACCCTCCCCGCTGGCGCTGGCGGCAGCCGAAAATGCCGCCGCGAAGATGACGGTGAAGGTGTTGCGTACCGGTGGCGGCATCGCCGCCGGTACCGTCCGTGCGCTCGACCTCAAGGGCTCACCGATCGGGGAAGCCCATTTCGGCTTTGGGCCGGGGGATCGCGAGACCGAAGCCGCGCTCGACCTGCCGGTCGAACTGCGCAACGACATCGCGCGGCTCGAAATATCCGGTGAAAGGTCGGCGGGCGCGGTGCAGCTGCTCGACAAGAGGTGGCGGCGGCGCGCCATCGGCGTCGTCAGCGGGTCGACCGCCGACACCGCGCAGCCACTGCTGGCCCCGACATTTTACCTGACCCGGGCGCTGGCGCCGTTCGCCGACGTGCGGCTCGGCGACCGTAGCGCGCCGCAGCAGGTGATCACGCAATTCCTTGACCAGAAGCTGCCGATGATCGTGCTGGCCGACGTCGGCGGCCTGTCGCCCGAAATCCGCGAGCGGCTCAATGGCTGGATCGAACAAGGCGGCGTGCTGGTGCGGTTCGCCGGTCCGCGGCTGGCGCAGGCGGAAGACGATACGCTGGTGCCGGTGAAGCTGCGCAGCGGTGGACGCACCCTTGGCGGCAGCCTGACCTGGGAAAAGCCGCAGCATCTCGCGTCCTTCGCGGCCGATGGACCGTTCGCCGGCCTCGCGGTGCCAAAGGACGTCACCGTCAACCGCCAGGTGCTCGCCGAACCCGATGCAACGCTGGCCACCAGGACCTGGGCATCGCTCGAGGACGGCACGCCGCTGGTCACCGGCGAGCGCCGCGGCAAGGGCGTGGTCAGCCTGTTCCATGTCAGCGCAGACATGCGCTGGTCCGATTTGCCGATGTCGGGCACCTTCGTCGAGATGCTGAGGCGGATCGTCGACATGTCCGGCTATACCAGTAATCCGGGCGCGGGCCCGGAAGGCGCAGCCGCCACTGCAACGGTGGCTCCGCTGCGCACGCTCGACGGCTTCGGCGCCTTCGGACCGCCGCCATCGACCGCGAAGCCGCTTCCTGCGGATTTCCGCGACCGCGCGTCCCCCGATCATCCGCCGGGATTTTATGGGCCGCCCGACGGTCCGCTCGCGGTGAACACGCTGGCGGCCGCCGATCGCGTCGCGCCGCTCGACGTCTCGCCGTTGCGGGCGCGCCGCGCCAGCTACACCAATTCCGAGCCGCGCGATCTGCGCGGCATCCTGCTGTCGTCGTCGCTGGCATTGTTCCTGATCGACGCGGTCATCGTCGCCCTGCTCGGCGCCGGGCTCGCGGCACTGCTGCGACGACGCACGGTGTCGGCAGCGCTGGCGTTCGCCGCCGTGATGCTGGTTGCGCTGATAGCCGCGCCGTCGCATGCCGACGAGAAGGATGATTTCGCGATCAAGGCGGTCTCGCAAACCCGGCTCGCTTATGTCGTCACCGGCAACGCCGACGTCGATTCCATCGTCAAGGCGGGGCTGACCGGATTGACGCTGTTCCTCGCGCAGCGCACCGCGCTCGAGGCCGGCGATCCCGTCGGCGTCGATCCCGCGCATGATGAACTGGCGTTCTTCCCGCTGATCTACTGGCCGGTGGTACCCGGTGTCGCCAAGCCGCCGCAAGACGCCCTTAACCGCATCGACGCCTACATGAAACAGGGCGGCACCGTGCTGTTCGATACCCGCGACGCCATCGAGGCGCCGCCGGGTGACAGCGGCGCGTCGCAGACGCCGGGGATGCAGGCGCTTCGCGAGCTTCTGTCTTCCCTCGACATTCCCGAACTCGAGCCGGTGCCGCGCGATCACGTGCTGACCAAAACGTTCTATCTGCTGCGTGATTTCCCCGGCCGCTTCACCTCGGGGCAAACCTGGGTCGAAGCGCTGCCACGCGAGGATGACGACGAAGCCGCGTCAAAACCCGCCCGCGGCGGCGACGGCGTCTCGCCGATCATCATCACCTCCAACGATCTGGCCGGCGCTTGGGCGATACGCCCGGATGGCCAGGCCATGCTGCCGCTCGCTCCCGGCGAACCGCGGCAGCGCGAATTCGCGTTCCGCGCCGGTGTCAACATCGTGATGTACACGCTGACCGGCAACTACAAGGCCGACCAGGTGCATGCGCCGGCGCTGATCGAACGGCTCGGGCAGTAAGGTCATATGCAGTACGGTATCGCGTTCACCCCGCTCGTCCCCACGCTGGTGCTGTGGCTGGCGCTCGCCGCCATCGCTGTGATCGCGGCCTTGCTGCTGCTCGGCCGTTCGCGCGGCGCGGCGGTGCGCGTCGCAGCCCTGGCGCTGATCGCGCTCGCCATCGCCAACCCGTCGTTTACCCGTGAGGATCGCGAGCCGCTTTCGTCGGTCGCGGTGGTCGTAATCGACAAAAGCCCGAGCCAGAATTTCGGCGATCGCACCAAACAGACCGAGCAGGCGCGCGAGGCGCTTGTTAGCGAACTGAAGAAGATCAAGGGACTTGAAGTCCGCGTGGTCGAGGCCGGCCAGGCCGATGGCGAAACTGACGGCACGCATTTGTTCAGCGCGCTGACGTCGACGCTATCGGACGTTCCGGTGGATCGGGTCGCCGGCGCCTTCCTGATCACCGACGGACGGGTGCACGACATTCCCGCGAACGCCGCGGCGCTCGGGTTCCAGGCCCCCGTGCATGCCCTGATTACCGGCCGCAAGGATGAGCGCGACCGCCGCATCGCGATCTCGGCCGCGCCGCGCTTCGGCATCGTCGGCCAGACCCAGATCATCACCTACCGGCTCGACGACCAGGGCGTAAGCGGCGAGCATGCCAAGGTCGTGGTGCGCCGCGACGGCGAAGTCATCAACGAACGCACCGTCGCGAGCGGCCAGACCGTCAAGGTCGATATCGACATCAAGCACGCAGGCCCGAACATCGTCGAGATCGAGGCCTCTCCGCTCGACAATGAACTGACGCCGGTCAACAACCGCGCCGTGGTCGCCATCGACGGCGTGCGCGACAAATTGCGGGTGCTGCTGGTCTCCGGTGAACCGCATTCCGGCGAGCGCACCTGGCGCAACCTGCTGAAGTCGGACCCCAGCGTCGATCTCGTGCATTTCACCATCCTGCGTCCGCCGGAGAAACAGGACGGAACGCCGATCAACGAATTGTCCCTGATCGCGTTCCCGACCCGCGAACTGTTCCAGCAGAAGATCAACGAATTCCAGTTGATCATCTTCGACCGCTATGCCCGCCAGGGCGTGCTGCCGATCGCTTATTTCGACAATATTGCGCGCTACGTGCGCAATGGCGGCGCGGTGCTGGTTTCGGCCGGTCCCGATTACGCCTCGACCACGAGCATCTGGCGCACGCCGCTCGACTCGGTGCTTCCCGCGGAGCCAGTCGGCGTCACCGAAAAGCCGTTCTACGCCCATCTGAGCGATGCCGGAAAGCGCCACCCGGTGACGCGCGGACTCGAAGGCTCGGCGTTCGAGCCGCCGCACTGGAGCCGGTTCTTCCGCACCGTCGATACCCGCAATGCCTCCACCCCTCCGGTGATGACCGGTGCCGACGGCGAGCCGCTATTGCTGCTGGCGCGTTATGGCGAGGGGCGCGTTGCGCTGCTGCTATCGGACCAGATCTGGCTGTGGGCGCGGGGTTACGAGGGTGGCGGTCCGCATCTCGACCTGCTGCGGCGCACCTCGCATTGGCTGATGAAGCAGCCGGATCTGGACGAGGAAGCGCTGCGGCTGCAGGTCCATGGCAAGGATCTGGTCGTGCAGCGCCAGACCATGGCCGACACGGTCGCGCCGGTCACGGTGACGTCGCCCTCAGGCGCCACACGTGAAATGACACTGACCGCCGGCGATCCGGGAATCTGGCGCGCGACGATACCGGCCGGCGAACTTGGCCTGTGGCAGGCGACCGACGGCACGCTGAAGGCATTGATCAATGTCGGCCCCACCAATCCAAAGGAATTCTCGGAAGTCACTTCGACGCCCGACATGCTCAAGCCATTGGTGCAGGCGACCGGCGGCGATGCCCAGCGGGTGGCGGATGGCTCGGGCGTCGAACTGCCACGCATCGTTCCGGTGCACTCGTCCGGCGTTTTCCACGGCGACGGCTGGATGGGCGTGAGGATGCGCGATGCCAGCGTGGTCAAGGGGGTCGGCGTGCTGCCTGTCTTCGCCGGCCTGATCGGGCTGTTGCTGCTGCTTGGCGCGTTCGCCGCGACCTGGCTGCGCGAGGGACGCTGATCGGCTTTCTCATGACCCGCGTTGCGTAAACTACACAGGCAGATGTTTTCCAACTGCACGCCCCCGAAGGCGGTTGACATCTGGCTGAGTTCCCTGATGTTATAATATAACATCGGATCGCCGAGGCCCCCGAGGCCCCTTGGCCATCCGATGCGGGGTGCTTGCCGGCATGAAGTGGTTCCGCGCCAATATCAAACAGGGCTCGAGGCTTGCGCTTTTTGCGCTGGCGATCCAGTTCGTGCTGTCGTTCGGGCATTTCCACGGGGTCGCGCACGCCGCGACCACGATCCAGTCCGGCAAGGTGCTGACGGCGCAGGCTGCCAATCCGCAGCAACCGCCCGCCTCCGATCACGATTCCGATCGGAAGGCCCATGACGGCTGCGCGATCTGTGCCGTTATCGCCATGGCGAACGCAGTGCTGTTTGCGACGCCGCCTTTGTTGCGGCTGCCAGAGTCAGCCGAATTCTTGTACCGGACGACGGACGCCGAGTTCATCCATCTCGGCTCCCTCCGCATCGCGTTCCAGCCCCGCGCGCCACCGATATCCTGATCTCGATTGATTGATGCTCCTGGGATCGTCGCATACGCGCCTGTCCACCGGGATTGACCGAAATCAGTCAGCCGACCATCGGCTGCAAGGGATCGGAAGTAGCGTCCATGTTGAAAAGACGAATGCTGGCCGCCTCCAGCGCAGCCTCGCTGCTGCTCTGCGGCCCGGTCTGTGCGCAAGCGCCCGCGGCGGCCCCGCCGCCTGCGCCCGCTCCCGCCATCGCGCCCGCAGCCTCGCCACCGTCTTCCGCCGGTGGCACCGCTATCGCGCTTCCCACCATTGAAATCACCGCGCCGAAACGCCTGCAGCCGCTTCATCATCCACACATACGGGTCGCGACAAGACGCCGCCAGCCGCCGACCGCGCCGCCGCCACAGACCCCGGAGAAGCGCGTCGCGGGCGCCAACGAGAGGTTCGATGAAGCGCGCCGAGCGATGGTCGCGCCTGCAGGCGCTAACTCCTATCAACTAACCCAGCAGGCGCTTGAGGCATTGCCGCAAGGCACCAACACACCGCTGGACAAGGCGCTCCTGCAGGTGCCCGGCGTATCGCAGGACGCCGCTGCCAGCGGCCAACTGCATGTGCGCAACGAGCACGCCAACCTGCAATACCGCATCAACGGCATCATGTTGCCCGACGGCGTCGGCGCGTTCGGCCAGATCATCGACACCGGCATCGTCGGCAGCCTGGCGCTGATCACCGGCGCGCTGCCGGCGCAATACGGCCTGCGCACCGCGGGCGTGCTCGACATCCAGACCAAAACCGACGCCTTCAACAACTCCGGCAGCGTCGGCGTCTATGGCGGCAGCCACGGCACGATCGCGACCTCGGCCGAATACGGCGGCACCGTCGGCCAGACCCAGTATTACGTCTCGGGTCGCTATTTCGGCAGCAGCGTCGGCCTCGAAAACCCGACCCCGGCCTACAACGCCATCCACGACAACACCTCGCAGGAGAAGGGATTCCTGTACCTCTCGACCGTGCTCGACCCGACCAGCCGCCTGACGCTGATCAGCGGCATCGCGAACGGCGCCTACGAGATCCCCAACAATCCCGGTCAGACGCCGGTCTACACGCCGTTTGGGATAACCAGTTTCGACTCCGCGTTGCTCAACGAACGGCAGCGGGAATTGAACCAGTTCAACGTGCTGGCCTATCAGAAATCGGCCGGAGATT